>NZ_JAGHZN010000040.1:0-48684 GCF_017746735.1 Roseofilum sp. Guam
ATGATATTATTATAACACAAGGAGCCGGGAAAAAGCCGCCCTTCCAGGGCGTTGCTCTAGACCCAATTTTTCTGGTAAAGTATGCTAACTCTCCTCTTCCCTATCTCCCTATCCCTTACAAACTGATTGGATAAACTCAGCAGCAGTCATTTTTAATTCCCACGTTTTGCCGTATATTTGACCATAACCGATCGCAGTATGGGGCGATCGCCATAACTGCCAGTGATCTACTCCTGGATCGGCATAAAATCCCCCATCTCCTAAACCCAAAAGACTAGAACTACAATGGGTAAAATAATCATGACTGAGGCGATAAATAGGAAAGGGTCCCATTAACACAACACCCCAGGCATCTAGAGCAATTAAGGACTGAATCTGGCCCCCTGCTTGATGCCAGAGCCAACAAGCAGCGATCGCCCCTACTCCTCCAGCGCTATAGCTAATAACCGTGATTTTATACTCACAATTTCTGGGATCTCCGAAAGCGTCCACCCACTCCTTAAACAAGCTCTTTCCATCGAGTGGACACCCAGTTGATCGGATTCTTGGAGCCGGCAGATCCATCACTTCCAGAAACTCATCGGTTAAGGAAGGAGGATGAAATCCTGGACAAATTGCGATCGCCACAACTTCAAGATTCTGAAGTAGATTTTCGGCGCTCCATCCGATTCGGAGGCATAATCTGGGGACGAGGTGAGCCAGAACTCGACAAAATTGGTTTAGGAGGACCGACGCTTCGGTGCTTAAACTGACCCCCTCTTCTGGGGCGACCTGTAGCGCGAGGCGATCGCGGTTTTGTCGATCTAGGCAGTGGTCCTATACATAACGCCTCTTGAATAACCAAATCCGTGCCTTCTCGGGTAACATGGAATTCCCAAAAATGATGAAGTATTTTACCCGTCAAAGCCCCTTTGAGTGTGAGCTTAAACGATCGCGGTTTTTCCCCTTTTTTGCGTGGCGCTTGATTGATCTTAATCTTCACCTCTCCTGTTTGTAGAGAATGGAACACCACTTCTCCCCGAATTGAGAAATAATTATCACCCATCAATGGATGTAAATTTTGTCCAGAAAGCTCAAGTGAATCAAGGGTTTCTGGTTCCCAAACCCCCAATATTTGCGTGTGCAAATTCTCCTCTTTTTCTCGGGTGCGCGGATAAACCACCCAGAGATGCTCGACATCCAAATCTAGATGTTTCTTGATCAAACTCATCATTCTTCCGAGCAAAACCGCATCAATTTCTGTGCCATCTGAAGTGACCAGCGTGCCCTGAGTTAAGTGATCTCCCGAATAATACCGGCCTCGAATTAAGCCGATCGCTCGGTATTGTAAGGGTTCAGAGGGAGCAGGAATGGGTTGACATTGCTGCTCTGAAGATAAGGAAGAAGATGCAAGGATAGAAGAAAACATGCTTGATGAATGGCGAGGGCTAGAGATTGGAGATAGGCGCTTAAACGAAGAACCCCAGCATAAAGCCTAAGGTTATTCTTACGGAAAAGCCCATTATAACAAGGGTTTGATTTCCCATTCTTCTATGCAAGCGGCTACACACTAAATCCGTACTATTTTGAGGGGGAATGGGGAAATGGGGAGAGGGAGAGCGCCTATTGCCTATTGCCTGTTCCCTATTGCCTGTTCCCTGTTCCCTTACAATGAATAGAAGAGTTCAAGGGATTTGGTGTGACGATTAAGCGTAAGAGTTGGGTTCTCAATGCCATTCTGATTTTAGCCGTGGTTGCCCTGTTGGGGGTTTCCACCATCCCTCCCCTCACCGAAGCCTTTCGTGCTTCCACTGCCGCAACGTCCAATGCTTCTCCCACTCCAGTAGTGGAGTCTCGACAAGCGAAATTAGAAGCTCAGGAACGGGGATATGAGTTGGTTTTGGAGCGAGAACCGGAAAACCAAAGTGTGTTGAGGGGATTGTTGGATGTGCGGTTAGAATTACGGGATATTGCAGGCGCGATCGCCCCTTTAGAACGGTTAGTCGAACTCAATCCCCAAGATGTCCAGTATCAAGTCCTGTTGGCTGAAACGAAGAATTATACTGGAGATCCCGATAGCGCTGCTGATATCTATCGCCAAGTGTTAACCCAAAACCCTGGAGAAATGACGGTCTTACAAGGGTTAGTTGACCTTCAACTCCAACAAAACAATCCCCAAGCGGCGATCGGGGTATTAGAAGAGACGCTCACAAAAGCCCCCCAAACCAATGAAATTAAGCCTGGAGCCATCGACACTGCCTCCGTTAAACTCTTATTAGGGCGCGTGTATGCTGACTTAGAACGGTATGAAGAGGCGATCGCCGTCTACGATCAAGCCATAGAAGACAATGAAACAGACTTTCGTCCTCTGCTGGGAAAGGCGATCGTTCTCCAACGCCAAGGGAAACCAGACGAAGCCAAACCGCTCTTCACCAGCGCCACCACCCTTGCCCCCTCCGAATACAAAGATGAAATCGATCGCCTCATGAACGAAGGATAGGGAGATTGCCCATTACCTATTTCCTATTCCCTATTACCAGCGCGTAGCGCTACAATAGGAGATTGCAGCAAAAAAACAAGAGGTCACCCATGTCCCGCACCTGTCAACTCACCCGCAAAAAAGCCAACAACGGCTTTGCCATCTCCCACTCCCACAGACGAACCAAAAAACGCCAAGAAGTTAACCTTCAAACTAAGCGCGTCTGGTGGTCTGAAGGCAACCGTTGGGTTAAACTTAAACTGTCCACCAAAGCCATCAAAACCTTAGAAACCAAAGGCATTCAAGCCATGGCCAAAGAAGCTGGAATCAACCTCAACCACTATTAATCTCCGTAACCCATAGGGGTTTGGCCTGCCAACCCCCTCCCCTACACCTAAGCAAATATCCCCTCAGCCAAGTCGAAGAGCATCCCCAGCCTACCCCAACCGTCTTTACACGGATCGCATTCATAAAGCCCCTGCAAAGGTCATGTAAAATCACGGTTGATGATAAAGAAGAAATTTTGTTAAGACAGAAGGGAATACTATCTAAAACAGGGCCAAACTCATATGGAATCTAGGTCACTTGTTGCGATCGCTCATAGCCAGTGAAACAAAGCAATTTCAACATGTTTGGACATTGCTTCACCTCTGGTCATCATTGCGATCCTTCAGTCAGATTCCATAACGTTTAGGGATGACCCTTTAATGGGGTGTATCTAGGTTTATTGTCCCTCTTGCATCTATCCTCTTCCACGTCTAGGACAGCTTCTATGTCTATCCAACGCCTACTCAGACACCTCCGGAACAGTTTCCTTAACCTAGGGAAAACCCTAACGCGATCGCTCTCCCATTTTATCCAACGAGGATTGCGCTCACTCTTCCAGATCAGTCGTCAGCGACAAGCCGGGTTTGTTCTTCCCACCGTCACCATGGTGATCCTCGTCGTCTCGCTGCTCAGCCTAGCCATGTTGCTTCGCTCTACAGACCGCGCCAAAAACGCTCATAACTTCCGGGTCAATGAAGCAACCCTCAACGCCACAGCCCCAGCATTGGATAGAGCAAAAGCCAAGATCGCCGCTATTTTTGAAGACCCTAACATTCCCAGAGGAACTCCATCCGACACCGCATTTATGGGTGCATTTGGAGATCTAGGCAGTGGAATTGAAAACTATACCTTTGGGGATGAAGTTCCTCTAAAGTTAGTCTTTGATATTGATGGTGATAGCAACACAGGAGAAGAAGATAGTGGTGCAACTAAAAATACCAAGAATGATGAAACCGTAAACACCGCCTGGAAATTCCCAGTTGATACCGACAATAACGGGAAATTTGATAGTTATACCCTCTATACCATTCTCTTCCGCAACCCCACCACTTCAGGTGGCGAATTCACCCGTGCAAGAAACCCCCTAGAAGCCCGAAACCTTCCCATGGAAGGGACGAGTGGCTCCGCATGTGCCAATAATACGGGAGGGGGAGCCAGTTTAGTTGGTGACTCCGACTGGTTTCAGTTGCCGAATGAGCAAAAACTGAAAAAAGCCTTCTTTGTTTATGCCGCCACCGTACCCATTGGTCCAAATGCTAGTGGCGCTTTGCCCACTGGTCTAGATGCCAATCAATATGAGTTATATCCAGGAGGAACTCAAGGATTTTCGGCCCTGGAATATCAACAAGACTGGAGTCGAATTCCCCTAGCCAATAATGCCGTAGTTTACCAAGATGACCTCCTCACCTTTGCCGGTAGCCATCAGTTCTTCAATGGCCGCATTATAACCAACGCTAACCTTATGGTAGGCAAAGGGAAAAACGTCAGGAGCTTCACAACCAAATTTTTCTTGGTTAGTAGTAAATCCTCCTGTTTTTACGATCCAGAAAGCAGCAAAATCATTGTAGGCGGAAATGTAGGCAATAACCGTTATGACAATTTTGCCTTTGCCAATGGGACAGTCCATGTAGATGAACTTCATCTATTTCAGGGAGAAGGAAACGATCCTACAGTCAACACTAACTTTGGGAAAGTAGGTAGCGTTACCACTAAAACCGCAGATGCAAAAAAATCTCTATACAATAACAATGCTTACAATCAACGAATTTCCTATTTAGTCAATGCTGCATTTTTGTTAGGGACAAGTGCTTATCCCAATGAACTTCTAGCTGGGAGACCTCCAGCCGATGTATCCGATCAAGAAGCTAAAAATCACTATACCCAATACTTCAAAAAACTCACTCGCCAAGTCCCTTACATCGAAGTTGAGCCTGGCAATAATGCCCTATTTATTCCCACAATAACAAGTGGAACCGGGATAGCATCCGATGGTTTTTTAGCATCAGTTGACTCAGAAGCCAAAGCAAAAGACTTCTTTAAGCTCTCTCATGCTTCTGAGACAGCCGATAAAACTGGACTCGATCCCCTGCGGCCGCCTCATCAATGGATGTTTCCCGTCGATCCAGGCAATAATGCGACAACCTACATGCAATCGAAAACCAGTAGTGCCAACAAGCTAGAGTTAGAACTCACCCGAATTCCAGCGACCAATCCAGAAGAACTTGATGGTAAAGAAGAGCGGATTGGAGATAGAGTTTTAGTTGGTAATAACCTACCAGAAACGATCTACATTGACGATAGCAGTATAGAAGCTGCATCAAGATTGCTCTCAGGGATAAAAACACAGCAACAGGTTACTGGAGTGAAGTGGCGACAGTCCGGTTCAGCCGCAGACTCAACAGTCGATCGCACCCGACAGTCTCAAGTGGTGCGCTTACCCGACTTAGGTGACCTATCGCGAGATGGACAATGGGAAATTGATGCGGCAACAGCTCCTAAAGATAAGTTTGATAATGTCGGTGGCTTGAGAATTGTCACGGGTACAGGGATTTACTTACCTGGAGCTAATGCCATAAAAACTTCACCCACTCTAGACGAAACAGGTGATGATAAAAATGATAAAAATATCATCATCTGGCCCGATTATTATCCCGTGGCTCAGAAGCATCCTGAAGTGGTGTTCGATCAGGATAATAACCCAGCAACTGAACCGGTATCAGTAGACTCAGCCGCTAACACAACTCGTCCTTATCTGAGGATGCGAGCAACTGTTGTTTACCACCATACTGAACCGTCAAAACCCTTTGCCGAGAATGGTTATAAAGATGGCGATCAAACTCACCAGAGACCCATAGCTTGTATAGCGAACTATTACGATCCCACAGATACCAATAGCGATACCAGTAACTCTAACAATGGCAAGGTTTACTCTTGGAGAAATACTTCAGAAGGAACCTATACCAATATGTTGAAGTATCAGGCGGCCCTTCGCTATCCTGAAGTCATCTATGATGACTCTAGAGCAGATCTGGTAGGAGACCGACGGGTGAATCGGTTACTTTTCTCTGCATTAAACAAAAGTTCCGTTACCGATCGCACTATTGCAGAACAAAGCGCAGTTGAAGCCGCAATTTGTGCCTTAGATATTCTCAATGGTAGTGCAACAGCCAGTACTGCAATTGATGACAATGCCATTAAAGAAATTACCTTTCTTGATGCACGGCAGATTAAAGCCAATGATGTCCATAGCTTACAAGTAACTGGTGGAGCAGGTGGAACCTATACATTAACGAATGGAATGCCCACTCCAGCATTTGAAGTGGGCGATCTGGTGACCATTGAAGAATACCAACGCACTTCTCCACCGCCTTCAACTTCTCCAGTAGATAAGAATATTCCCAAGATTGTTCGCGGACAAATTACTGCCATCAGTGGTGATAACATTACAGTATCTACCACTACTAATGGATCAGTTTATGCAGCTTCTGATCCTTCAATTAGTTCAGATGGAACTGGGTGGATTACTGAAAGCTTAAGTAGTCGCTACGATCTCCCCATCGAAGAACGGTATCCCCTAGAAATTCGCGCCACCCAAATCGATCTCGAGAAGCTCAAACAGAAAACGATTGGCACTTCAACAGATCCTCAAGAATATCTCATACCCAACAGTGGGATTATCTACGCAACTCGCGAAGATGCACTCCCCGATCAAACCGTTTGGGTTGAAGATGGAAGAACTACCTTCAAGCGTACCGGTGATGCAGCACCCGATCTACCCCAAAGTAGTACTGACTTCAAACTCGATCCCACTCGTCGCCCAAATGCCATTCTCCTGATCAATGGAGAGAAACTGAACCGAGGAACGACCAATGATTACCGTCCAGAAGAAAAAGGGTTCATCCTAGCAACCGATCTACCGGTTTACATACAAGGGGACTTTAACAGACATCTTTCAGGTACTGACGAAGTTGAAGAATTTACTCAGAAGTTAAATAAAACAACTTATGCTAACTTCTATACTCGTTCAACCCTCGATCCCAAATTTGCCTGTCGCAAAGGACAACCCGGTTGTAATGGAGATGGAGATACTTGGCGTAGTTCCACTGTTTTCGCCGATGCTTTAACCCTATTATCCGATGATTTTAAATTCGGATATCGCAGCGATGGCAACTATGACCTTAACAATAACCAAGGAGATGCTCGCTCCATCGCCAAACGTCGGCGCAATGGCTTCTACACCAATGACTTTGCAGCCAGTCGTAACTTTACCGATGCCGAGTATAAAGCAAAAGGACCTGGAGACACACCCAGCTCCTACTTCACTAACTTTGTTACCCCAGTTCAGCGTCGGGTGAACTTTCCAGAATACGTGATGGAAATCTGCGAAAAACTCCCCATCTCCGAGTGCGAACCCGATGATTGGCATATCATTGGTATTGATTTGAATGGCAATGGCAATACCAATGATGCGTTTGACGAGTCTAATATTTCCATTGATTTCAATGGAGATGGCGATACTGCCGATACTTTTAAACAGACGATTACAATTGACTTAAATGGAGATGGAGATACCACTGACTCTTTTAGTGAGAATAGCGTTGATATAGATTTCAATGGAGATGGAGATACGGCTGACTCTGTTGATGAATCGAGCCTTGCTATAGACTTAAATGGAGATGGAGATACTGATGATTCTTTTGAGTATTTCGGTATTGACCTCAATGGAGATGGAGATACCACTGACTCTGTAAGTGAATCTGATATTGTTCTTGACTTAAATGGAGATGGGGATACTAGCGATAGTATTGCAGAAACAGCGATTGAAATTAGCCTTGGAGAATCAGGTCTAACTCTCGATCTCAATGGCGATGGGGATACCACAGACACGGGTATTCCCGAAAAAGAGGTAAGACTCAGTAGCTCTGACTGGGTTTTACAGGGAATGCCACGTCCTTTGCTCACCACAGCTCAAGACAATCTAGATAATAAATTTGCTGCTTTCCCTCGCCGTGTTGCATTTTTACGAGATCAAAACCACAAGTTAGTCTTAGAAGCAACCAATAACACTCCTATTGCTTTAGGAATTAAGACGGACAAAGTTACCTACTTGCCCTATGTGGATAATCAGCCTCTAAGTAGCATTGACTTTGGTAGCAATGTTCGATTATTCCCAGATACAAAACTCAATAGAACCGTATCTGTTTTGGAAGCGAGCAAAAAGCTCACTCCTGACAATTTACTCTTAGACTTAACCAGTACTGCTGGTCAAGTCGATCAGGATATTACCAATCAAGATAATACCCTGTGGTTTAGGACAACAGCAACTCCAACTAATCCTACAGACACTAGTGGATGGAGATATCATAGCAAGCGGTTTTTATCTTATCTGAATGATGACCTGTCTGCTAACCCGACAGTGCAACCCCTATTAATCCCTATCCTGCAAATCCATGCAACAGATTCGTCTCCTGGAGCAACCACTGGTGATGCTGGGAGACCGATGGAGGTTAATGGCAGTATTGCCGTCCCCAATGGGACTTTTACGATTGATAGAAACTCCAATAAGGACAGTCGTGATACAGATTGGGTACAACATGCCAAGACGGGCGGAACAACCTTTAATCTGGTCTTTGTGTCAGGAGATACAGCTGGACGACCGGATGAATTAAACCGAAGCTTAGGTAACTTCCCTCGATTTTTAGAAGACTGGAATGGGGTTAATGTCAACATTACTGGTTCGTTTATTCAAAAAGGACGGAGTGTCTATGCCACAGGCCCAACGGATTCAGTTCTGAACTCTAAGTCAACTGTGACCAAGGGAATATATGGAGAACAAATTGGTCTATTTGGTGAAGATCAGTTCTATGCTACGGGTAACGCAAATGGGATTCTGCCCTTCTATAATGCACCCGGTCGCCCTTGGGGGTTTGATGTGGGGCTGTTAACCCAAGCGCCTGACTTGTTTGCCCAACGATTTGCCATCAAAGATGATACTCCTCCCAATGAATTCTATCGAGAAGTGAGGCGAGATGATCAATGGGTGGAAACCTTGCTCTGTGCCGGTCAACCGGACAAGCGCCTCGATCCCGCAAATTCAAATAACACTGTTGCACAACAAGGTGGCTATGACAATGCTGGGGATCCGTATGATAAAGATGTGAAGATCGCTAACAACGCTAGTGTTTCCTATCAATACGCCATCTCTAAAGATCAACGCCCTAGTAGATGTCAATAGTTCACTAACCCTAATCCTTACAAGGCAAACCTATGAAACCCATATTCCGAAAACCGAAAAATCATTCCTTTCCACCTAAAAGTGAGTCCGGCTTTACATTGATTGAATCGCTCGTAGCGGTGGTTATCCTGACGATTATGTTGGTGGGGATAGCGCCAGTAATTGTGCTGGCAACCGCTACCCGCATTCAAGCTCGGCGGGTGGAGGTGGCGACACAAGCCGCTCGATTCTATATCGATGGAGTCCGGGCAGGCAGTTTACCTGCTCCTAATTCTGTGGTTGAACTCAAAGAAGCAGTCGATCCAGCAACTCGGAAATTTATATCTAAACGGGAAGATTTTGCGAAAACAGTTGCGCCTGCACAATCTTCTTTCCCCGCCACTTGTCCTCCAGCTAGTCCCAATGACTACGAGAAGGGAGGATATTGCGAAAATCAAACCCTTGCTAATGCAAAAGAAGCTTCAGCAACGAATGTCAGTTTATATTGCTTTGATGGAGATGACCAGTCAGGATGTCAAGCAAGTAGTCCCAGTGATTTTATTGTCCAAGCTTATCGTAGCGTGACGGATAAGACTCAAGCTACAGCCCAAGGGCAACTCGATCGAGGCTATTTGTTGGGGATTCGGGTTTACCGCGCAGATGCCTTCAAGGATACAGGCACACTGTTAACCCTTCACGCCGATGGTGTCCAACAGCGCTCTTCTGGAGCAACCTTGAATCTGAAAGCCCCTTTATTGGAAATGACCACAGAAATTCAAGGTAAAACCGATAGTACGGTTAATTTTACTACTCGATACGGGGGAGGTGGTTAATGGGTGGAGTGATTGGGATTAATGCTATTTAGGAATATTGGGTTGATTATTGAGTAGGTTTAGGGGCAATACTAATGTTTATGTTACTGAATGCTTGGTTGAAAAGCTGCCATAAGAGACGAAAAAACCAGGGATTTACATTGATTGAATTGTTGGTGGCTTTAGTAGTTGCCTCGATTATAATTAGTAGCTTGCTGGGCTTTATGATTGATATTCTGCGGAAAGATCGTAATGAACAAGTGCAATCGGCAACTCAGCAGGATATTCAAGCAGCAGCCGATTATATCCGCCGAGATTTGGAGACAGCGGTGTATATTTATGATGGAGAGGGACTAAGGGCGATTTCTGGTAATTATAGTACAACGGAATGTAGTAGTCCCGTGTCTCCAGGTTCCTATACACCTCCAGGAAGTTGTAGCCAAATTCCAGTAATAGCTAGTGGAGAAGGAATTCCTGTGTTGGCATTTTGGAAACGCAAGTTTTTAGATAAAGATTTGAACGTTAGTCCTACGTCAGGCGATACAACAGTTGGATGCTTGGTAAAGTTGCCTGTTAGTGGTACCCCATGTAATGACCAAGATTATCAAGTGTATGCTTTAGTGGTCTATTATCTTACCAATGCTAATAATGGCACTTGGTCAAATGCGATGCGGATTAGTCGGGTTGAGCTTCGAGATGGGATTGTGGATACGGGGAGAAATCCTCAAGATAGTACGATTAGTGGGGTTGCCTACGATCTCGATCCTAGTGATGGGTATGCCAATTTCGACCTGTCGATATCGGGAGATAGCGTGCAAGAGAAGATGAATAAATGGCAGAAAACAGCTACAGCCTATAATTTGAGGGATACCCCTATACAAGTATTAGTGGATAATATTGACCATACTGCATTAGGCGATCTGGCTTCGGGTCAATCTTTTCCGAATGCAGTCAATTGTCAGGACGCTTTTCCGAATAAAGATAACCCTAGTCCAGTTCCTACAGGTACAGATGAACCTTGGCAAAGTCCGAATTATGGAGCCAGTGATTTTCCGGCTGCTTTTAATGCGTTTAAGACAGATAGCTTTTTTACTTGTGTTGATTCGCAGGCAGGTGTGGCTCAGGTTTATATCCGAGGCAATGCTTTAGCGAGGATTAATCCAACGAATCCTGAAAAATACAATCCGGATAATAATCGCACAGCACTCTTTTTCCCCACAACAAGTATTCAAATAAAAATCAGGGGAAGAGTTCAGTAAGTTATGGGTTATCAAAGAATTTTAGGGGGAAGGGATATGAAGAGGAAAATTCTACAAAATCAACGAAACTGGAGATCCTTCAGCAGGGCGACAAATGCTTTTAGAGATGAAGAAGGGTTCACGTTAATTGAGTTGATGGTTGTGATTGCGTTGATTGGTATTCTCGGTACCATTGCAGTACCCAATTGGCTGGGTTTTGTGCGCCAACAACGGGTTACTGCGATCAATGATGATGTATCTTTAGCGCTCCAGGAAGCCCAACAGAAGGCCAGAAGTACCAAACTTGCCCAGAGTGTGACGGTGCGGGTGACGAATGAGGGTATTCCGCAAGTTGCCATTCATCCAAAGACGGTTGGTGTGGACACGTTAGATAATGGCAATATTTGGGAAAATTTGGGGTCAGATCGGGGAGTTTCTGGAGATCGGGTGATTTTATTTACGAATCTTTTGGTTAACGATCCGGCTAATAATAAAAATAATAAGAATAAGCTCGATGACAGCATTGCCCAAGATTCTTATCCTCAACCCAAGGGGAATCAAGGCCCAGTTACAATTATTTTTGACCGAGAGGGGAACTTAGATCCTTTAACTGCTCCTAAGCTAACTACTGGTTCTCCTCCTAATGAGGAAGATAAAGGGTTAATTATTGGTGTGGCAGCTCCTCGTGGGAGTAATCCAGCACTGCCTGTGGATAATACGCGGCGCTGTATAATTGTGAGAACGTTGTTAGGATCGATGAAACTGGAGTCTGGCGACAATTGTCAGCCTTGGCGAAGTTGATTGAGGTAAGATTAGTTTGTTTATTACGGGTGCAAATGCTGAACTATCGGGGAAGAGAAGGGGGCTTTACCCTAACTGAGTTGTTGGGGGTTATTGCCCTGATGGGTATTTTAATGGCTATTTCTGTGCCTGGTTATCTTGGCTTTTTGCGGCGGCAAGAGTTGAAGTTAGGGAGAGAAGAGCTTCGCCTCGCCCTCCAAGAGGCTCAGAGTAATGCTAAACGGGATAAATTGGTTTGGCAAGTCAGTTTTCGGAATAACCCCCATCCGCAATATGTAGTGCATAAAGGGTTACCCAGTGGCTCCGATTTGACGGGCTTAAATTGGCAAGATTTGAACCGCAATATCCTGATTATTGATGGGGCAAATCAAAATGAAACCACATTCTATCAGTATACTCGTGGGGTCAATCGGGGGATTTGGCGGAAACAGTTTAATCATGATGGTCATCCCAATGGGCAGTTAGGTAGAATTACAGTTGGGTTGAAAGATAGCAATCCACAGGATAATAACCGGCCTTTACGGTGTGTGATCGTGTCTACGTTGTTGGGAGCGATGCGAAATTCTAATGAACAATCAACCCAGCAGAACGGAAAATATTGTTATTAGACCAAGATAGCCCTGAACTACAAGGGTTCCAGCTCGTAAGCCTCTACTGCTGTGTTGGCTTGTGCGATCATAATTTTTTCCAGAATTGGAATTTTGTGTAAATGGGCATACATTTTCTAAATGGTTCTGGTAATCTGGGACGGTACATTTCACAGGCATGGTAAGTAAAACTATGGCGACAGTCGCTTGTGAGTATAAGCCAGGCTTAGAAGGCATTCCCGCTAGTCAATCGGGCATTAGCTATGTTGATGGGGGAAAAGGGCTTTTGGAATATCGAGGTATTTCCATTACCGAACTAGCCGAGAAAAGCAACTTTATCGAAACGGCCTATCTCCTAATCTGGGGAAAATTACCCACGCAAGATGAATTGGCAGAGTTTGAAGCGGAAATTCGTCATCATCGACGCATTAAATATCGGATTCGGGATATGATGAAGTGCTTTCCCGAAACGGGACATCCGATGGATGCTCTGCAAGCCTCAGCAGCAGCATTAGGCTTATTTTATTCCCGTCGTGCTTTGGATGACCCTCAATATATCCGGGATGCGGTGATTCGCTTAATTGCGAAGGTACCGACTATGGTAGCGGCATTTAAGTTAATGCGTAAGGGTCACGATCCGATTCAACCGCGTGATGATTTGGATTATGCGACCAACTTCTTATATATGTTGACGGAAGAGGTTCCCGATCCGATCGCCGCGAGGGTATTTGATGCCAGTATGATCCTTCATGCGGAACATACAATGAATGCCTCAACGTTCTCAGCGCGAGTCACGGCTTCGACGCTCACCGATCCCTATGCAGTGGTTGCTTCGGCAGTTGGAACCTTAGCTGGACCGCTCCATGGGGGAGCAAACGAAGAAGTCTTGGTCATGTTGGAGGAGATCGGGACAGTGGAAAATGTAGTGCCTTACATTGAAGACTGTATTACCAACAAGAAAAAAATCATGGGCTTTGGGCACCGCGTTTATAAAGTCAAAGACCCCAGAGCCAAGATTTTGCAAGATGCAGCCCAGCAGCTATTTAAGCAAAGAGGTCGCGATCGCTATTACGATATCGCTGTTGAAGTTGAAAAAGTCGTAGAAGATAAATTAGCTCATAAAGGCATTTATGCCAATGTAGACTTCTATTCCGGACTAGTGTATCGCAAACTGGGTATCCCGACTGATCTATTCACCCCCATTTTTGCTATGGCGCGGGTGGCAGGTTGGTTGGCTCATTGGAAAGAACAATTGGGTGAAAACCGGATTTTCCGACCCACACAAGTCTATGTGGGCGACCATGAGACTCAGTTTATGCCCATAGATCAACGGTAATTTACAGGGTAATCCAGTCATTGGATGTTCTCTCTATCCTCTCTATCGGCGCGGGTTGACCTGGATCTGGCCTTTCCAGATTCGGCGGGTTAACCCGATTTTTGTGTCATAGCGGTTTAGAGAATAGGGAATAGGAAAAGCTGAGTGTATCCATTACCAATTATCAATGACTGATTACCAGGGCGTAGCGCTATATGTCATAATATTTAACAGAAATTTTAAGATTTCTATAAAAACTCCCAAAGTTCTTGTAGGGCAATGAGTACCGGATCGTCTGAGACCCCAGAAACATCTAAGTCAACTCCAGAGACGGCAAGCGATCGCTATGAGTGTCGAGCGTGTGGCTATGTCTATGAGCCAAGCAAAGGGGATGGAAAACGCCAAGTACCCCCAGGAACCCCTTTTGAGGAATTACCTGAAGGCTGGCGCTGTCCCGTTTGTGGGGCACAACGCCGTAAGTTTGAAAACATTGGTGCAGGCGTTGTAACATCAGGCTTCGCTGAAAATATGGGCTATGGGTTTGGGGTCAATGGCTTAACCCCCAGCCAAAAGAATCTCCTGATTTTTGGGGGGTTAGGACTGGGATTATTGTTTCTTCTGAGTCTTTACGGTCTACAGTAAAACCCGAACTGGCGGTAAAATCCGGAGTGATGCAATCAATTGTGAAAATTCTGCAACGAGTTGTAACATTAATCGCGGTTGTTCTGCTGTGCGCTAGTTGTAAAAATGCTTATTTACCTTCTGTAGAGTCTAGTCCTTGGCAAGTGATTCAGTTACCGACTGAAGAAACGATTCAGGATGTTGGATTTACAGGCGATCCCAGCCATGGGTGGCTAGTCGGCAGTAATGCAACCTTATTAGAAACCAACGATGGTGGGGAAACTTGGCAACCGAAACCTTTAGATCTTGATACGAGGACTCGGTTGACCTCGGTCAGTTTCAGTGCGGATGAAGGATGGATTGTCGGAATGCCTTCCATTCTAATTCATTCGACTGATGGGGGGACTTCTTGGTCTACGATTCCCCTGAGTGCTAAGTTGCCAGGAACCACAAAAACGATTTTGGCTTTAGGGCCAAACTCTGCCGAAATGACCACAGATTTAGGTGCGATTTATCGCACTGAAGATGGGGGGAAAACCTGGAAGGGTTTGGTTGAGTCTGCGGTAGGGGTGTATCGCAATATTTCGCGATCGCCCGATGGAAAGTATGTCACAGTTTCCGCTAATGGCAACTTCTATTCTACCTGGGAACCGGGTGATTCTGCCTGGGTTCAGCATAACCGCAATAACTCCAAACGCTTACAAAAAATGGGCTTCACCACCGACGATAGATTGTGGCTACTGGCTAGGGGAGGTGCTCTCCAGTTTAGTAATGTGGAAGTTCCAGAAACCCCTGAAGATTGGCAAGAAACCCAAAATCCAGAGTTTGCGAGTAGCATTGGCTTCCTGGATTTAGCCTATCGTACTCCAGAAGAGATCTGGGTATCAGGTGGCAGTGGAAACCTGATTGTCAGCTTTGATGGGGGGGAAACTTGGCAAAAAGACCGAAGCGTGGAAAATGTGCCCTCTAACTTCTACCAGATTGATTTTGAATCCCCCGAAATCGGATTTGTGATTGGCAATGGAGGCACACTCTTAAAATATGACAACTCCACGCAATCGGCCTGATTTTGCGTATGATATAAACTAATGATTCCAATTGTCGTGTTCTAAAGAGGAGAAAAAATCATGGCAGGTGGTTCCACCGGAGAACGTCCCTTTGGGGATATTATTACCAGTGTTCGCTATTGGTTAATCCATGCCCTAACAATTCCCATGTTGTTTATTTCGGGTTGGTTTTTTGTCAGTACCGGTTTGGCTTATGATGCCTTCGGTACTCCCCGTCCGAATGAGTATTTTACTCAGGAGCGTCAGGAGATTCCTATCGTAACCGATCGTTATGAAGGGAATAAACAAATCGAGGAATTTATCGGTAAGTAGTTTTTGAAGCGAGCGATCTGAAAATTATGACAAGCAGTAACCAAAATCAACCTGTTTCTTATCCCATTTTTACCGTTAGATGGTTGGCTGTCCATACTTTGGCAGTGCCTTCTGTCTTCTTTTTAGGCGCGATCACAGCAATGCAATTCATTCAGAGATAGGAAAAAAAATGCCCACCCGTAATCAAAATCCAAATAAGCAACCTGTTGAACTCAATCGGACATCCCTTTATTTGGGCTTGTTGCTGATTTTTGTATTGGGGATCTTATTTTCCAGTTACTTCTTTAATTAATTGGGTTGCTCTGAACTGTTCTCTACCTGCTCATTTAGGGTGGAGAACTGCTTAATAGTTGTGTTGTTTAAATCAGGAAGAAACATCAATGTCAGATTTTAGAATTCCCCTTTGGATTGTCGCAACTGTAGCCGGAACGGGTGTATTAGTTGTGGTTGGCTTATTCTTTTATGGAGCCTATGCTGGTCTTGGGTCTTCTATGTAACCCATTTGAGCGCTATGCGCTGGTAATGGGTAATGGTTAATGGGAGGTTAACACCCTATCATCCGAATCTACCCATTTCTAGCCAGTGTATTGCGAGAGTTATATATCTACACTTAATCCACGCTGGACTGAACATCAGGAGGTGTGGGTTAAGTGTTTTTTGGTGGCGATCGCCTCAGTGATGCCCAGCATTATCGCCAACGTAGTGTACCTAACTTTACTTCGACACAGTTGTATTTTGCTATAATTAAAGGATAGAGCATTTGGTGTAAATTATGAGCCAAAGAACTGAAGCTGATGCTATTGTCCGTTCCCATGTTCTGTGGGCTATAGGGGGTGGGCTAATTCCTATTCCACTGGTTGATTTCGCTGCTGTGACGGCGATTCAACTGGAAATGCTGCAACAACTGGCCCAAGTATA
The DNA here is from genome assembly GCF_017746735.1 of Roseofilum sp. Guam. Lineage (NCBI taxonomy): Bacteria > Bacillati > Cyanobacteriota > Cyanophyceae > Desertifilales > Desertifilaceae > Roseofilum > Roseofilum sp. Guam. The sequence continues at coordinate 16,671 of NZ_JAGHZN010000040.1, forward strand.
CAAGGTTGACTATTCCCGTAGTACCGGGAAAACTTTTGTGTCAGCCTTAACAGGAACAACGATCGCCCGTTTGGGAGCCAGTTTTCTCAAAGCGATTCCGGGTGTGGGAACGGCCCTTGGTGGTGCTTCAATGGCCCTGACTTCTGGGGCTTCTACCTATGCTGTCGGACAGGTTGCCATTAATCATTTTTCGAGCGGTGGTTCTCTGAGTAACTTTGTCGAAGACCAGGTAAAATCTGCCTATGATGAAGCCTTCGAGCGGGGCAAAAGTTACGTTTCTGACTTAGAAAAGGACAAGGGAGATGATGCAGCCAATATCTATCAGTCCCTACAGGAATTAGGAAACTTGAGGGATAAGGGTATTCTCACTGAAGCAGAGTTTGAAACGAAAAAACAGGAACTGCTCTCTCGACTCTAGTCTCGTAGGATGTAAACGCACCCTGCGGAGACAGAATATAGTACATTTGAATCGTTCTAAAGTAGGGGCAAGTTCACGAATCTTTTCCTTTTACCACCAGGATCTGAGTGAACTTGCCCCTACAGGGTGCAGGGATAGGAGATAAAACGATGGTTCAATCCGGGAATTTTCAGGTAGGGTCTTTAGTTGCGATCGCCACGACACCCCGCTGTGCCTATCGTCTGTTTCCCCTCACGCAGTCCCTCGGAGTGGAGCTAGTCATTTCACCCTCTTGCGCTCAAGCCTTATCCGGGGATAGCTCCCTCGTCTATACAGTCTATCCAGGAACGTTATCGGAGTTCTTACCCACCTTGTGGTCGAAGCATCAAGGCTTGATCTTTGGGTTGGCACTTGGTGCAGTGGTGCGCCTCATTGCTCCCCTATTGAACGACAAAACCACCGATCCGGCGGTTGTCGTGATCGATGAAACGGGAAATCATATCATCAGTGTCTGTGGAGGACATCGGGGAGGAGCCGATCGCCTGACGCGGTTAGTCGCGACTCAATTGGCAGCAGTGCCGATCGTTACCGGGGCTTGCGATCGCCTCAACTTACCCGCTATTGATACGTTGGGACTGCCCTTCGGATGGAACAGAGGAAGCGGAGACTGGACAGGAGTCAGTGCGGCGATCTCCAAACAGCATTCCGTACAAGTCATTCAAGATGCTGGCTCAACCCTGTGGCAACAGCATCTTCCCCACGATCATCCCTTTGAATTTGAATTAGATTCTAGCAGCGCCCAAGCACGGGTTTGGATCAGTGCCACCCAACGCCAATTTACCGCCAAGGGCACATTCCCCAAGGTGCAATGGCATCCCAGAGTGCTGTGGGTGGGGATCGGGTGCGAACGGGGAACCGATGAGCGGGTGATTTCCCAAGCGCTGGAGCAGGTTTTAGGGGCTGCACATCTGGCAGAAGGGGCGATCGCCGGTATCGCCACCCTCGACCGCAAAGCTGATGAGCTGGGTTTATTGGCCCTGTGCGAGACCAAGGGCTGGCCCCTGATCTCCTATACATCCCAGGTCTTACAGGCGGTTTCTGTCCCCAATCCCTCGGCGCTGGTTGCCGAAACCGTGGGCACACCCAGCGTCGCAGAAGCGGCAGCCCTAACCGCGGCTGGAGTCTCTCAACTGTTGGTAAGCAAACAAATCTATCGCTTTCCTGACTTATCCGGAGCCGTTACCGTGGCGATCGCCCAATCCCCCCAAGAATACACCGCTAGAACCGGTCAACTCTGGTTGGTCGGGATGGGGCCCGGAGAGCTACAACAGATGACCCCAGCGGCACAAACAGCGGTCACTCAGGCCGATGCAGTGCTGGGCTATGGGTTGTATTTAGACCTGATCGTGCCCCTGCGTCGTCCCGGTCAAATCATTGAGAGTTTTCCCCTCACCCAGGAGCGCCAACGGGCCGAACGGGCCATAGAATTAGCCCAATGGGGGTTAACTGTAGCGATGGTTTCTTCCGGGGATTGTGGCATTTATGGCATGGCTGGATTAGTCTTAGAAGAGTTGCAAAACCAAGGTTGGGATGGCAAGAGTCCCGGTGTACAAGTGTTCCCCGGAATTACTGCCCTACAAGCGGCGGCTGCACGGGTGGGAGCGCCCTTAATGCATGACTTTTGCGCCATTAGTTTAAGCGACTTGTTAACCCCTTGGCCAACGATTGAAAAGCGCCTGGTTGCTGCTGCTCAGGGGGATTTCGTGACTGCGATCTATAACCCAAAATCTCAGAAGCGTACAGAAGGAATTCGGCGATCGCAAGAAATTTTCCTGCAATATCGTCATCCCCAAACCCCCGTCGCCCTGGTGCGCTGCGCTTATCGAGAAAATGAGGACATTACCCTAACCACATTAGCCGAATTTGCCCAACTCGATATTGATATGTTAACGACCGTCTTAATTGGTAATCCCACTACCCGAACCCAAGGCCAATGGATGATCACCCCCAGAGGTTATTTTCCCTAGTAGTTCGTGTTCATGGTTTCGGCTATTGCCGACCTGGAAATTGTTAATGAGTAATGATGAATTGCCTATGTTCTTCAGTGTTGTGATTCCCACCTACAACCGTTTACCGATTCTGCAAAAGTGCCTGAGAGCGCTGGAGAAGCAGCAGTTAAGCGATCCGTACATCGAAGGTTATGAGGTGGTAGTGGTTGATGATGGTTCCACGGATGGAACGTTAGCCTGGTTAGCGGCAGAACGGGCGCAACTGCCCCATGTGCGCTGGTTTGAGCAGGAACATCAAGGACCGGCTGCTGCCCGGAATTTGGGGGTCAAGGAGGCTCAGGGCGATACCATTATCTTTATCGACAGCGATCTGGTGGTGACAGAAACCTTCTTAAGCTGCCATGCTCAGGCGTTGCGGGAGGGAAAGGAGAAGTTAGGGAGCGATCGCCTGTTTACCTATGGTGCAGTGATTAATACCTGCAATTTTGACGAGCCAACAGCAGAACCCTACAAGCTTACAGACTTCTCTGCGGCTTACTTTGCAACAGGGAATGTGGCGATCGCCCGCCATTGGTTGGAAGAAGCAGGACTTTTTGATACCCAATTTCAACTCTATGGTTGGGAAGATTTAGAATTAGGAGTCCGCCTAAAAAATCTAGGATTGAAGTTAATTAAATGTCCCCAAGCAGTTGGGTACCATTGGCATCCTGCCTTTAGCCTAGAGCAAATTCCCCGCATGATTGACCAAGAAATCCAGCGCGGACGAATGGGCGTTTTATTCTATCAAAAACATCCCACTTGGGACGTACGAATGATGATTCAAATGACCTGGATACATCGGATTTTATGGGGCGTGTTGTCGTTAGGTGGAAGACTCAATGAACGGACAATGGCTCCGCTGTTGCAATGGCTCATCGATCGCGGAAAACCCCAATTAGCCTTGGAAGTCGCCCGCATTTTTCTCAACTGGTACAATGTCCAGGGCGTTTATGCAGCCTATGCTGGGAATGGGGAATAGAGAATATAGCGCTGCGCGCTAGGGAATAGGGAATAGGGAATGGGGAATAGGTTTGAGTATTAAACCATGTCCTAACTGACTCTTTCTCTGCTATAGGAAAAAACGGGTTTTAGCCTTTCCTGCAATCACCCACCATTACTATGTTACCAGACACGATAGAGCGGCTTGATGACAAAACTGTTGGGCTTGTTTAAGCCAGGCTCGATCGAGCGATCGCTGGCATTCTGGAGCCGCAAATGCGCGATCGTAGGCGATGTCTAAATGGGGATATTCTGCTTTCGTTCCCTGTGCCAGCCGTTTAGCCGTATCGATGCGGACATAGATCTTTCCCTTCTTCATTTGTGCATTCATGAATGCTAAGGCATCAGTAGAAAAAATACGCGGAGGAGAACAGGAAACTATCTTGGCATAGTTTGATAATTTTTCCAGCAAATTCACATCAATCATTCCGGCATTTAATCCTCCTTGCGGATGCTCCCAAGGAACCGCTACTACCACATAAGAGGCATCTTCAAATCCTTTTTCTAAAGACTCAGCACAAGTGAGGCGATCCGGATCAATACCCCGTTCTTGCAGTCGGGATACTTGCCGATCTCTTGTGACCTCTTGTAGGGAGGGACTAATTGCTTGTATCTTCAACTTTTTTTCTATTGCTTTACAGATAATCGGTTGAGCAATATTGCCAATCCCTAAAACCACCATTTTCTCCTGAGCTTTGGCTTTCTCTAATTCTAAATACTCGATCATATGTTCAGCCACAAACGGCGAATTAATGCCGGGCAAATTACTCACAGAAATCCCATATTTATGCGCCGCATCTTTATCAATTGCCCGGGTATCTACCCCTCGACGAATCACCAGCAAGGGACGCTCAGACAAGAGCGCCTCTCTCCAAGAACCAAGGGCAAACTCTGGAACTGCATTATTGCCCACAATCAGAACATCCGGTTTAAACCCTGAAAGTGCTTGAGCTAAATCGATTAATGTTGGATCATTGGCTTCATCGGGAACTTGGGCAATTGCAATTCCTGGAATATATAAAATCTCTTGATGCTCCATGGAGTGATAAAGCATATGATGATCTATTTCTGTCAGTTGAAACTTTTCCTTGTAGAGGTTACCGATCGGTTCTAGATGTAGCTCTTCAATGATACTGCTGTGAATCGGATGAGACACTAAGATTTTGCACATAACGATTAGATCACGATTGGAGGCTAGACTCTAATCATAGAATCAAAAAAATCAAACTTCTCAATCTACAGATAGTTTTAATATTTGTAGTTTCCCAGTATTTGTAGGTGGGTATTGCCCACCCTACAGGTTCATTGAATTGAGATATCTTCAGCGCGTGTGCCAACAATAGCCGGGTTTACCATCGGGTAAAATCGCTTGGCAAAAATGGGTTCTAATTAGACTAATATTTTCAGTTGAAACATTCAATAAAATCGCCCCTCGTAAATCCACATTTAACAGGACAATGTCACGGAAATCTGCCCCTTCTAAATCGGCATTGCGGAAACTGGTATGGCGCAATTCAGCAAAACGGAAATTAGCTCCGACTAAATCAGCATCCTGGAAACTGGAACTTAAGATAAAGGCATTTTCAAAATTAGCATTTCTCAATCTTGCACCCGTAAAGTTGAGTTGAATTAACCGGGTATTCTGAAAATTTGCATCTCGCAGATCGATTCCAGCTAAATTGACCTTACGCAGGATAATTTCTCCTAACTCTGTATTTCTGAGGTTAGCCGTAAATAAATCAGCGCCTCGAAGGTTTGCCCCTTCTAAAATAGCGGACTCTAGATCCGCATTGCGTAAATTGGCTTGTTCAAAACTCGAACTGCTTAAATCGGTCTCACTTAAGAGCGCACCTTGCAGATTAGCACGATTAAAATTAGCCTGATCTAAGAAAGCACGACGGAAATCAGCAATGACGCTATCTGTGTTTTGGAGGTTGGTTTGTTGGAGCGAGGAATTTCTTAAGTCAGAGATAAATAAATTAGCGTTTTGCAGATTGGTTTGGTCTAAATTTGCTCCCACTAACCGCGCCCCTTGTAGGGAGGCTCCGTTTAAGTTTGCCCCTTCTAAATTGACATTTTCAAGGTTAGTGCGACTTAAGTTTGCTCCAGATAAATCTACTCCGGCTAAATCGCGATTTTCTGCTCCTTGATTAATTAATTCCCAAGTTAATCGCCATTTGGGGTCAATTAGGGTATCCTCGTCTAAACGGGCATTGCGTAAGTTGGCTCCAGCAAGATTAGCATAACTGAGATCTGCCCCCCTGAGATCTGCGCCTCGGAGATTAGCGCCTTCAAGGTTGGCTCGGCGTAAAAATGCACCTCTGAGATCTGCTTGTTGCAGTTTTGCCTGTTTTAAGTTGGCTCCGGATAGGTTACTATCGCGAAGGAAAGCCCTTTGTAAAGGAGCTGATTCTAGATTACAGCGATCGCAGTCACGGGTGCGTCGCAGTCGTTCCATATGTCTGCGCCTAAAGGCTTGTGCATCATCGGCAGATAGGGCAAAAATAAAGAGGAAGAGGACAAATAGTTTCAGGGGATAGATATTCATAAAGCTTTAGCTAGATGGAGTTTGATGAACGTGAGCAGTAAACGAAGATTTTGGATTTCTCTTTCTGGGGTAGTGCTGGGAATGCTCTGCGGTTTTCCCAGTCGGGTGAATGCACAACTGGAATTTCTCGATCCTTTTCGTCAACTGGCGGATTTTGACTATTGGGCGAATTTATGTAATTTGTCGGTGGATGAAGATGCGGGCAAAATGCTGGAAGCGTGCGAGCAGGCACTGTTGATGAGACCAAAAGATTCTCAAGTGTGGGCCGATCGCAGTCGTATTTTACTACAACAGAATCGCTATGCTGAAGCCATTGCCTCGGCAAATACAGCTACTCGTCTAGAATCCAAGTTTTCCCGCGCGTTTACCTATCGCTGCCAGGCTTTATTGAAGTTAGGGCGCTATGAAGACGCTCTAGAAGCGTGTGAAGAAGCGCTGCGCTTAGATACGAATTGGGGACAGGAAAATCCCGTCATCGCTTGGTATCAGCGCGGTTTGATTCTGATGGCTCTAGAAGAGTATCAAAATGCAGTAACGTCATACGATCGCGCCTTAAATTTAGAACCAGAGTCTTCCTTGGTTTTAACCTATAAATGTGGGGCGCTGCTAGAGTTGGAACAATATCAGGATGCTATTGCCGCTTGTCAAACGGCGATTGAGATCAATGATAACTGGGAACATGAGTCGGAAACCCTGGCGTGGCAATATTTAGGGGTTGCTTTAAATCAGAGTGAGTTGGCAGAAGGGGCGATCGCCGCTTACGATCTAGCTTTAAATAATAATCCCCAAAATCTACAGGCTTGGATTCAACAGGGAATGGCGCTAAATGAGATGGGGCGAGATTTAGAAGCGCTCAATTCCTACACTCAAGCCCTTTCCCTACAAGCTGATTCTACGTTGGCTCTCGTCCTGCAATGCGAAACGTTGAATAAACTCAAACGCCATGAAGAAGCCATCAAAGCGTGTGAAGCGGCACTCAAAGGTGATGGAAGATGGGGAGATATGGGCGTTGCGGGAGCTTGGAATCAACTCACAATTGCCTATACTCAACAAGGACAACTCGAACAAGGGTTAGTTGCAGCTAACCGCGCTGTGGGGTTTCGTCCAGATTTTGCCGAAGCGTGGAATAGTCGAGGGGTAACGCTCTGGTATTTAGAAGACTATGGGCAAAGTTTAGACTCGATTGGTCGCGCTCTGCAACTGCAACCGAATTATGTGCAAGCGTGGCTTAATCGGGGGAGGGTGTTGCGATCGGCCGAACGTTATGTAGAATCAGTAGGAGCCTACGATCAAGCCCTACGCTACGAGCCAGAGAATGCCGATGGATGGGCTAATCGCAGTGTAGCCTTATGGTATCTGACCGAGTACGATCGCGCCTTAAAATCGGCACAAGAGGCGATCGCCCTAGATGAAACCTCATTCCTGGGCTGGTACAATCAAGCCGTAACCTATGGTTCCCTCGGTCAATACGAAAGAGCTATTTATTCCTACGCTCAAGCTGTACGTCTTGCCCCCCAAAATGCCAGTGTCTGGGCAGCTTTAGGCGTAATGTTACAAAAAGCCGGTCGAGATGCGGATGCGGCTGAAGCCTTTCAAGAAGCCTTAAAACTAGAGCCAGAACAAGAAACCGCCCGTCAAGGCTTACAAAGCCTGAGCCGCAAGTCAGCGCCCTAAAATTTACTGAAGTTCTACTTAAGGATAGTGTTGGGTTACCCATTGAGGGATGAAAGTCAAATTCTAACTAATTTGGGCGATGCGGAATCCCATTTGACATTCATACTGATTCGGTATGTGGTGATCGCTTTTTGCCAAAGGATGACCACAGGTCAAATTTCCCTGTCTCCAACGAGGTTCACCACTGTGATCCGCCCAGCAACAGCTTTGGCAAACCGTTTTTGGTGAAATAATCCGATCGTCCATCATAATGACTAACATGACTCAATCTCCCAAAAATTTGATGTGGCAAATGCCTTTACCTTATATTGTAAGTGATTCTTAAAGTAAACCGTGCCCAACGATACAGAGCTTAATATTACCAATGGGTAATACAATCGGAAATTCTCAGTCCCACTCTGTCATTGCTAACTTGACAGTCATAATTGGAATTTGCTGATATTCTAATAAAACTAATAAATCTTTATCACTGGTAATGGGGATCTACCACCACAAGGGTGGATTTAGTGATAAAATCACTAAGATTAAACGTGAGAATATGGGTGATATGATAAGAAATCATCACCGCAACTAAACGAGCATCATGGATTCGTTTTCCCAGGATGCGATCGCTGGTCACTAAATCTAGCCAGAGGTTTGGATGAGTAACAAATCCTTATATGAAATAACACTTGAGAATGAAGATATTGTGGTCAAGATCGATCGCAATTTAATCAGTCAGGATCGAATGACAAAATTCTTAGATTATCTGGAACTAGAAATCATCAGGAACCGTAGCCAGTTATGTGAAACAGACGCAGAAAATCTGTCCGAGCAAATTAATCGAGATATTTGGTCGAATCTGCAAGATAAATTACTGAAGTGAACTTTGAGATATTTGGGGAAATTAAAAGTATTGAAATTATTGCCGTTGGAAACTCTATTCGAGAGATTGAACGGTTGCGAAAAGTTTATGGATCGGGTCGCTGGCGTAAGTTAAAGGGAATTGCTACTATTGAGTTAGAGAATGGAACCATCTGTGAAGCTGAATTGCACTGGTATGAAGCTCATGGGATCGGTAAAAAAGAAATCAAGATTAAATATATTTTGGAGTAAATTTAGTTTATGGAATTTGTAGTGTGCATTAATAATCAAGGTTATCCGGCTTCTTTGGAATTACGGAAAATTTATCAAACTCTTCCAGATCGGCACGCCAATTTGCAGGATATGATTCGTGTGATTGATGAATCTGGCGAAGATTATTTGTATCCTCAAGGGTATTTTATGCCTATTGAGCTTTCGGAACCCTTAGCCACAGCACTCTGTACTTCAATTAAAAATTAAAAATAATATTATTCTTTATACAAATAATCAATGTGCGATTCTGTCCGGTAGGATGACGATCTTCAGCCTTAATTGCATGGATAAAATCAGTAATTGGGTTTAACTGTTCATCATTGAATTGGTCTAGTTTTTCCTTGATTTGCTGAAGTAATATAGTTAGGCAATCAACGTTACTAAACAGATTTAATTTTATCACAAATTCCCCGTAGGGGCGGGTTATACCCAAATCTAAAACACCCACCAATCAATCCCCTAAACCCGCCCCACCCCACTAGGAAATTACAAAAGAGTGGAATTGGACAGCCTTTCGAGTCATATTCGCGAACATCACCTACTAAGCTGCCCAACGCCGGTTTATTTTCGGATGCTCTCGCGAACATCCCAGGAATAGGTCTTGACTCTTCAGAAATACGCCCCATTCATTCCCATGAATAAGTTCTGATTGCGAAGAGTAATCGCCAAGGGACATACCACGCGAAAACCGGTGTTGTTGTTCCTATTGTCCGCCGCATTCGAGTTGCGATACCGAGAGCGACAATTATCAGAATTGTTGTTCCAAGAACCCCCCCGAAGCAGCCGGAGTTGCCTACCCCTTCTTTACTCCCTGGAAAAAACCAGCGAAGCAAATATCTGTTGACGCAATCGCCAGGTATCGCCATACTCCAGATGGGCGCACCAGCTTTGCCAAGACCGTTGAATAGAGTCCATATCTATTTTACCTTCAGCGTAGTCATTTTGTAACGTTCGCCATCGCCGTCTTGCTCGTCTGAGGTTTTCATTGCGAACCCGAATAGAGTCGGGAAAAATACGAAAGCCTAAAAAGTTTGCTCCATGGCGAGTCGAAAACATTTGACTTTTAATCGGATGGATTTTTAGCCGCAATTGTACTAAATACTCTTCAATTTTCTCTCTCGCTTCCCTGAGAAATTCGCGGTCATTCGAGAACAGAGCAAAATCATCCACATAGCGAACATAGGACTTAGCCCTGAGTTGTTCTTTCACAAAGTGGTCAAAGCCATTCAGATAGATGTTAGCAAAAAACTGGCTGGTTAAATTCCCAATCGGTAATCCTCTTCTCCGCGCCAGAGGAGAGAGTAAATCATCTCCTGGAAAATGGTGAATAGCAACCGGTTGTTCATTGCTATGGTCAATAATGGTATCGATGAGCCAGAGCGTATCCGGACATTTGATTTTTTTGCGGATTAAAGACTTCAGTATTTCGTGGTCAATACTAGGAAAGTATTTTTGAATATCGCATTGTAAAACATAATTATGAGACCGGGCAAACTTGGTAAAGCGCTTGAGGGCGCGGTGAGTGCCAAAGCCCACACGATTGGCATAGGAGTCAGAAATAAAGGAGCGATCGAATAACGGTACAATAACATTACACAAGGCATGGTGAACCACTCGGTCTCGATAGGGAGCCGCAGAAATCATCCGCTTCTTCGGTTCCATGATGTAAAAGGTGTTGTACTCTCCCGGCTCGTAGGTGCGGTTTTGTAACTCCTGTTTCAGTTGCGCTAAATTCTGTTCCAAGTGATAATTAAACTCTAGTACAGAATCCTTAAATCGCTTGCCTCGTTGGGCTTGTCGTGCCGCTTGCAGCAAGTTACTGAACTCCACAATATCTGACCCAAGATAACCATAGCGTTTCATGAATTTTTCTCTCGTCGTTGCTGTTGTTTAATCCAACCGCCCAATTCCTTGCCAATTTCATTCATCAACCCTCCCACATACTCATAGCGTTGAACCGAAATTAAGTCAAAATCTCGCAGTAGGCGGGTTTGATAGCGCAAAATTTGTAGCCGACTGTTCAGGGGAATGAGAAGTTTCAGTTTTTCCGACTCATATTGTGCTATAATCAAGTTCTCTAGTAAATCGTACAGCCCCGCGATCGTGCGGTCTCCGAGGAGGAACTTGTGAGTGTGGGGCAGGCGATTGAGAATGGGTACATACCATTTAATCAGATCGTAGGTTTTCTGGATAATCGATAGTTCGTTCATCGGGTGATTTTTGAAAAAAATTCCGCCTTCGGCGGAAGAAAGAAAAAAAAGTAAAGAAGTGTAAAGGAAAAAAGGAATAAAGAGAAAAGGGCTAGGTCGTCATCGCCAAGGGACATACCACGCGAAAACCGGGGCCGAGGTAGCTGAACCTATCGTCCGCCGCATCCGAGAAGCGACACCGAGAGCGACAATAATCAGAATGGTTGACCCAAGAACCCCCCCGAAGCAGCCGGTTTTTTTGTTGAATTTTTTCATCACTATTTGACCATATACTCCCATCGTTAGGTGCGCCTGTATAGTTGCTATGCCACTCATCCGCGCACCATTCCCAAACATTTCCACTCATATCATGGATGCCCAACTCATTCGCCTTTTTCGTTTTTACATCATGGGTTTGCCTGCCCGAATTACCATAATGCCACGCCACCTCATCCAGATTATTGCTGCCCGCATACTCATAACCCTGACTCCGGTTGCCACCACGGGCTGCATACTCCCATTCCGCCTCGCTCGGCAGCCGCACCGGTTGCCCTATCAGTTCTGAAAGCTTCTGACAAAATTCCTGAGCATCATGCCAGCTCACGCACTCCACAGGACGGTTAGCTCCCTTGAAAGAAGATGGATTAGTCCCCATCACCGCCTCATACTGAGCCTGAGTTATCGGATACTTACCCATACGAAACTCCGGTACAGTTACCGCGTGAACCGGTTGCTCATTAGCGTTTCCTGTACTTCCCATCTGGAAGGTCCCCCCCTCCACATACACCAACTCCAAAGTAAGGTTACTGAGCGAAGTCGAAGTAACCGGAATCGGAATATTCAGCGCCTTCCGTCGCTCCTCCTCCCGTCTCCTCTGCTCCGCCTCCTCTCGTTTCCTGGCTTCCTCCGCTTCCTTCGCCCTCCGCCGCTCATCCGCCCGCCACCGTTGTAACTCCTCATACTTCCGCGCCGCACTCTGAGAACCCCTCTCTACCGCTTCCGCATAATTCGCCAGTGCCATCTCCACATCCTTCAAATTCCGATAAACATCCCCCCGCGCCTCATGAAAGTTAGCGTTGTCCCATTGTAGTGTCACAGCCTTATCCAAATCCGTCATTGCCTGCTGGAGTTCTCCCAACCCCTGATAAGCTAAGGCACGGTAATAATAAGCCATGGCACGAGGAGCCAGAGTAATCGTTTGCTCAAAATCATACCGCGCCCCCTCATAATCTTGCGCTTCCAACCGTTTCACCCCGCGATGGTGGCACGACTGGGCAATATCGAGTTTTCGCGAGTCTCCCAGCACCGACAAACACTGATTCAACTTCGCCACATACCCCTCATCGGCAATATTCAGGGCACTCCCCAGAGTCTCCAGCGCTTCACCCGTAACCGGAAGTTGGCGCTGGGAAAGCCAACGGGCAATAGATGCTTCCATCAACTGCTGCGTCGGGCTAGAATCGGGTAAATTGGAGAACGCCAAAGCCACATCCAACAGCAAACCCGGCACATCAAACCCCACTTCACCCGACTTTTCTATCAACGCTTGGTAGTGAGTCAGGACAGCTTCCAAAAGCGGTTGCACCTCATAGTCAGACATCCCCTCGATAAACTCAGCCAGCAACTCCGGCATTTTCGGCGCAGTGCCATGACGCAGTAAATGATAGTCATCCAGCGCCATCCCTGCCGCAAGACAATGGAATCGGCTGAGATATTTTTTCAGCCGCATAATACCGGAAGTCGTAGGGCGATACTCGACTGCAACTTTGGAATTTGAGGCTATACGTTTTTCTTCTCTGAGCAATTTCGCTAAGTTAAACTCGTCAATTTCATTTTCTTTAGCATCACTTATGGCTTCTTTAACCTCCGCTTCTGTGAGTTTCCCTTTCTTTTGCTGCCACTCCCGCGCCAACTCTCGCTGCGCATCATAAATAAACTCTTTATGGGAAAACTGGAATAAAATCGATTCTTTCTGCCAATCCGGTTGTCCCGCATCCCAGGAAAACAGGGAAAAATTGAGCAAATCTCCAGAAACTTTCGACTCTAAAATAATCGTCGGCACAGCCGAAAACAGATAGTGCAACGACAGCACTGCCGTGTCACCCTTCATCCGGTTCGTATCCCAGAGTCCTGTAATCGGTTTTGCCGGGCGTTCCGAGTCCCCTTCCGGATAATGGCATTCGAGAAAATTGCTCAATTCATCCTCAATATCATTCGCCATTCTCGGCAGTCCAGAACCTGCATTCGGATAGCGGTCAAATTCCACATCCGGAGGCGAAACCACCACCAAAGGAGGAATCGGCAAACGGTTTCGATATTGCTCGTAATATTGCATCAACGGTTTCGGCGGAGTGCGCCAAGGTTGGGTATCCAGAATGCGCCGCTCTTGATCGTTATCTCGATTAATTTTAGCCGTCAAGAACGCCATAAACAAGCTAAATTCCTGCTGTTTTTTTTGCAGTTCCTGTTGCAATTGTTGCCGTTGCCCCTCTAGCCACCGTTCGTGTTCGATGCGCGAGGCTAACCGGCGGTTTTCGGAGTCTTGAATATATCGAGTCAGCGCTTCTTGATGTTCCCTAGAGAGTTGGGCTTGTGCGGCTTGAAATTCCCGCGATAATGTTGCTTGCTCGGCTTCATGTTCGCGCCGTTGCTCTTGCAGGACATATTGTAATTTCAAACCTTCCAATTGGATTTTTTGTTGCTGTTCCGCAATCTGCCGTTGATTGGCAGCCATGATTTCAGTATTTTCTGTTCGGTTATCGATTATGGCTTTAGTGGGAAAGACAACAGATTTAGCCCAATTTCCAAATTTTTGCACTAATCCTTGTTTTCCAGGTAGTGATTTCATGATGATTTCCTCCGATAATTTTGTAGTGGACTGTTTCACCTAAAATAGAGCTTTGTTTGGTGTAAGCACTTTAGTGCTTAAAGCTGGAGAGGGCTAAAGCCCTCACTACAAACGAAATTTTAGCGAAAGGGTGGGGCGGGTTTAGGGAAGTTATGGGTGAGATTTCTAGATTTGGGTATAACCCGCCCCTACGGTGGATTGTTTTTTATTTTTACTTATTTTGCTTGTAGATTAACAAGGCGGCATCGTTCCAGGTTTTGGCATAGCCTAAATCTTGTCCGTTAGCGGTGTAGGCATGATGGTTATTACAATTCCAATTCCCGGCAACATTGCCATTTTTCCAATAGAAACTATTACCTTTATACTTGCCAACTTGATATCCATCTAGATAAACTGTGTGATCTGATGAATAAGAGGTGATTTTACAGCCAAAGGTCATAGATTCAGCGTTTCCTAAATGGCTCGTAAACCAAGACGGTTGATTGTGCATTTCTGTAGATGCCATATAATCATGACTGGCATCCATGGCGACTTGAAATTGCTCGATTGGAATTTTAACACCGCGCCCTTCCGGTGAAGTCGAATCATTGAGAATGACATGGGTCGGTGGTGCGATTTCCGGTTTAGGTTCTACACCAATCACTTGTACAATATGGTCGGCGGGTTCTCCTGCGAGTAAATGAGGGTCAATCACTTCTGGTAACCATTCGACGGCAGAACTAACTCCGACAAAAACCTCTTCACCCTGGTTTAATTTCGTGGTAATTTCCCCTAAATTTGCCCCTAGATGGCTCTCTACGGGAACTTGCGCCTGATTTGCCAAAAGTTTGCCAAAGTCCTCACTATGGGTTCCGTGGGCAGCGTCGTACCAACCTCGCTGTTCGGCATAGTGGCTCAGTTGCGCTTCTGAGTAAGGGTGATGGGTAAGATGCTCGATCGCCGATTGCTGCACGGCAATCCCACAACTATAATCATCTTGCTGCTGATGCCAGTAGTTCATTTCCTCGGCTGGATGTCCGACAACCGAGGACTGGTCTGAATTGGGGTCATAATGCTCATGGTTGAAATTTGAGTCTGAATTGACATCCAGGGTGGTGTCGTAATGGGTATCGAGCTGTGAAGATTGGCTACTGTCATCTGGGTAAGTGTTCATAATGGAATCGGTAATGGGTAATGGGAGGTTAGATGAATTCTTTTATTGTCCGTACACCTATTTTAATTCCTTGGGAAAGGGGGAGTGATTCATTTATGACCTATTCCCCATGCCCCTACCCCCTATTCCCTATTCCCTCTTCTTGGGACTAAACTAGATCATTGTGCCCATAAGAGGAAACACAACCCGTGAGTCAAACGAATCTATCCAACCTAGACTTGTTAAACCAAACTGACCCCACCGTTACCGAATTGCTACAGAAAGAACTGGGACGGCAGCGGGAACACTTGGAACTTATTGCCAGTGAGAACTTCGCTTCACCTGCGGTTATGGCAGCCCAAGGCTCAGTGCTGACGAATAAATATGCAGAAGGACTACCCCAGAAGCGCTATTACGGGGGCTGTGAATTTGTGGACCAAATCGAACAACTAGCCATTGACCGAGCCAAGCAGCTCTTTGGTGCGGCGAATGTCAATGTCCAACCCCATTCTGGTGCCCAAGCGAATTTTGCTGTCTTCCTCGCCCTGCTAGAACCTGGAGATACCATTTTAGGTATGGATCTCTCCCATGGTGGTCATTTAACCCATGGATCGCCGGTGAATGTCTCGGGTAAATGGTTTAAGGTTGTCCAATATGGGGTAAATCAGGAAACTGAACGCCTGGATTTTGACAAAATTCGGGAAATTGCCCTAGAGCATAAACCCAAACTGATTATCTGTGGCTATTCTGCCTACCCGAGAATTATAGACTTTGAAAAATTCCGGGCGATCGCCGATGAAATTGGAGCTTACTTACTGGCTGATATTGCCCACATTGCCGGTTTAGTTGCGACGGGACACCACCCCAACCCCCTTCCCCATTGCCATGTGGTTACCACCACCACCCACAAAACCCTGCGCGGCCCCAGGGGTGGATTAATTATGACCAATGATAATAAATTGGGCAAAGCCTTCAATAAAGCGGTCTTCCCTGGAACCCAAGGGGGTCCCCTAGAGCATGTGATTGCGGCTAAAGCAGTAGCCTTTGGAGAAGCCTTACAACCAGCGTTTAAGGACTATTCTGGGCAAGTGATCAAAAACGCAACAGCTCTAGCCAAACAACTACAAAACCGAGGGCTGAAAATCGTTTCTGGAGGTACAGATAACCATTTAATGCTGGTGGATCTGCGCTCTGTTAACATGACCGGTAAACAGGCCGATCAATTGGTCAGTACGGTTAATATTACTGCCAATAAAAATACCGTTCCCTTCGATCCCGAATCGCCCTTTGTCACCAGTGGGCTGCGCTTAGGCTCTCCTGCAATGACCACGCGGGGCATGGGAGAAGCAGAGTTTACGGAAATTGGCAATATTATGAGTGACTTGCTCATCAATCCAGAGGATGAAGCAATTCGTCAAGAGTGTAAACAAAGAGTGGCCACTCTGTGCGATCGCTTCCCCCTCTATCCTCACCTGGAAATTCGGACTCCTGCCCTGGTGTGATGAGGGAAATAGGGAGGATGGGAAAATAGCCTATTGCCTATGACCTATTGCCTATTGCCTATTACCTATTCCCCATCCCCTTGACATCTGTAATGAATGATGTCTGAAATGTAGTAGAACCCTAGTAGACCTCCTACCTAATTAAACCCTTGACTCTGCTCTCGGTCTTATCCACAGAATTTCAGATGCCTTTACAGATGTACCATCTGATTGCCTTCATTGTATCCACTTTGGTTGTCCTTGGGAGTACCCCCATCGTCAAGCATCTTGGCTTGAAAAGTGGGAAAGTTGATAATCCCAATGGACGCAAAGTTCACTCCCGACCTATGGTGCGCTTGGGAGGAGTTTCGATTTTTCTGGGTACGCTCACTGCTCTATTAATTGTCTGGTGGGCGGGCGGATTTGGAATTTTACCCCCCGATAAAGAATACGAAGTGTGGGGGGTAACCATTGGCGGTTTAGCCTTTTTTGCGATCGGTTTAGCCGACGATCTCTTTAGTTTGTCCCCATTCTCCCGCTTGTTTATGCAAGTGGTGGTTGCCCTCGGTGCATGGCAGGTGGGCGTACAAATCAACTTTTTAAGCATTCCCTTGATGGGATTAGTGACTCTGCCGGATTGGCTCAGTATTCCGATTACCATTTTGTGGTTAGTGGGCATGGTCAATGCTATTAACTGGATTGATGGCTTAGATGGTTTGGCTGCCGGAGTCTGTGGTATCGCGGCAGTGGTGATGCTGATTGTGAGCTTGTTTATGGATCAATCGGCTGCTGCTTTGATTGCGGCTGCTCTAGCGGGTGGAGCGCTTGGTTTTCTCCGCTATAATTTCAATCCTGCCCAGATTTTTATGGGGGATGGGGGAGCCTATTTTATGGGCTTTACCCTGGCAGGGGTGGGCGTGATTGGATTGGTGAAAACCACGGCAGTAACGGCAGTATTGTTACCCTATCTGATCTTGGCTGTTCCCCTATTGGATATGTCAGCCGTCATTGTCGATCGCCTGCTCAATGGGCGATCGCCGTTTATCGCCGATAAGCGCCACCTCCATCACCGCCTCCTGAATGCGGGCTTATCCCATCGGTTAACGGTTTTGTTTATCTATGCCCTGACCCTCTGGGTCGGCTCTCTTGCTCTCGCTTTTTCGGGTATTCCCAGTGGCTATGGCTACGCTGCTGGTGCAACGGCTCTGTTGATCTACACCATTTGGAAAGCCAAACAACAAACGGCAAAATCGCAATAATTAACCACACTTGATCATCCCCTCAATTAATGCTTCTAGATGTTCTGGCTGATGAGTTGCCATGAGAGAAATGCGGATACGACTGGTGGGTACAGTGGGAGGGCGAATGGCAGGGACAAAAATGCCTTGAGTTTTTAAATATTCTGATAAGTCTAGAGCGTGTTGAGGATTCTCTAGGGGTAAGCAAATAATCGGGGATTCTAAGGCAATAGGGGTGAGATGAGGACAGTGACGAGCGAGGAGATCTTGGAAATACCTGATATTGTGCCAAAGCTGTTCTCGGTGCTGGGGTTCGGTTTGAATCATCTCGATCGCTGTTTGGGCGGCTGCGGTATCGGCTGGACTGAGACCGGTGGTATAAATCCAACTGGGGGCGCGGTTGCGGAGATAGTCGATCGCGACGGAACGACCGGCTACATATCCGCCTAAACTACCGATCGCTTTGCTCAGGGTTCCTACTTGGATCAGTTCAGGTTTATCCAGTTGAAAATGTTCGACTAAACCGGCTCCACTACTGCCAAAGACTCCAGTGGCATGAGCTTCGTCGATAAGCAGCATACTGTCATAGGTTTGGGCAATGTCTAATAATTGAGGTAGGGGCGCAAGATCGCCATCCATACTAAAGACGCTATCGCTGATAATGAGCGATCGCCGATAGGTCTGTCGGTATTCTTTCAGTTTCTCGGTTAACGCTTCAACCTTTCCATGGCTATAGGTTAATACCGTAGCTTTACTGAGGATAGCCCCATTTTTTAAGCTGGAATGGTTATATTCATCACAAAGTATGAGATCGCGTGGCCCAGCTAGGGCAGCGATCGCCCCCAGGTTGGCTAAATATCCCGAACTGAAGACGAGAGCATCTTCTGTTTGTTTGAGTCGAGCAATAGAGGCTTCTAACTGCTGATGTAAGCCCCGATGACCACTGGTGAGCCGAGATCCGGTGCTGCCCGTACCATATTGTTCGAGAGCAGCAGTAGCGGCTTGGATTAAACGGCAATCGCCCGCTAACCCCAAATAGTTGTTACTGGCAAAATTCAGCACTTCCTGACCCTTGAGCCGGGCGATCGGCCCGGGTAAACCCTCCAAGGGTTGCACAGAGCGATACCAGTTGGCTCGATGAATAGTTTCTAAAGAGTGAGAGAGCCAAGAGTAAGGCGAGTTCGACATAAATCAATGGATGATGGGGGGATAAGGAGATGTAATCATGGATTTAGGGAGAAGGTCTTTTCAGCTCTGTTGAATTCAAAATTGCTCCTTGCAAATAGGCATCCTTCAACTGAGCGCGAATTAAATGAGCGCGGGTTAAATTTGTCCATCTTAAATCCGTGTGATACAAATCTGCATTCCGTAGATTTGCGCCCCATAAAAAAGCGCCTGCTAAATGAGCCTCACTTAAATTCGCTTCCCTTAAATCTGCTCGATGAAGATAAGTATTAATCAACTCGGTGTGATGTAAAACCGCATTGCTCAGAACAGCTTCACTGAGGTTAGCGTCTAAACAATTGGCATAACTTAAGTTAGCGCGCCGTAAATTGGTATCACTTAAATCCGCATCTTTAAAATTAGCTCTCATAAGATTCGCACCACTCAAGGAAGTGCCTCGCAGATTTGCCCCTTCTAAATTGGCACCGCTTAAATCCGCGCCCGTGAGATTGGCACCGCTTAAATCGGCTGTCCTTAAATCAGCGTCTTTGAACTGTGTGCCTATGGCTTGACTTTGAGTTAAGCAAGCCGAAGTTAACAGAGCACACGAGGCGATCGCCCCACTCAAAGAAGCCTGATGCAAATTCGCCCCTTCCAGTTCAGTGCGCGATAGATTCACCTGTCTTAAATCCACCCCCTCTAAATCAATTCCTGGAAGTCGATAACCCCCCAAATCCGTCTCACTCAGATCTGGGGTAATCTTTGGATTAGCCGTTCTCCACTTATGCCAGGTTGGGAGACCACGATAAAATACTGCTAAATGTTCAGAATTGGCCATAACAACTTCCTTAAATTACTTATTTGGCATTGGGGGGAGGGTTGTCTCGTCCAGAAATATTTTCCATTGCCCTCAATGCTGCTTCAGAGGCTGCCAGGATATCCCGTTCTTCACCTCCCAGATAGAGACGACCAAAAAGCCCTACCGCTTGCACTTGCAAAATATTAATCAGTGCCGCCTTTTCTGACTCATTGGCGGCTAGGGCTGCATAGGCTGCCGGCTGTACCTCCAACACATAGAGGGTTTGCCCTGATAAAATCATCTGTCCGCGACGGTTACGGTTAATCAGTTGGGTTTGATGGGGGTCAATATTGCGGATAATTTGGCTAGAAACAACTCGGGGTTTCAGGCGATCGCGCTCTGTTACTCCTAATGCATCTAAAATCGCCTGTCCTGCTTCCCGTGTTTCCCCCTGGCTACTCGAATGAATCTCTAACAGTCCATAGAGTCGCTCTACAAACTGCACTGCTGGGCGCACCCGTGTCGCCTTCAGTGCTACATCCGTAATCCGATTAACTTCAATACCTGGGGCAACCTCAACCCATAGTGATGTATCTCCCGGTAGAGGTAGAAATCCCAGAGACACCGTACCAATATAGGCAGCGTGCTGCGGTTGCAAGTTATCAATAAAAACATAGCTTCGTAATTCCGTAGCCAAAATCCAGAATACTCCCGATCTGTTTCCCTAGACATTCAATCATACAGCGCTTCACTTTGGTAATGGGGAGTGGGGAGATGGGGAGACACGGGGACACGGGGACACGGAGATGGGTAAGATGTCCAATAACTCAGCACTTATTACTCATTCCCTATCCATGAAAAAGCAAACCAATAAATACAGCCATCTCACTGCAATTGACCGTAAATTCTTGTCTTTTCCAGCAATGATGGAAGTCTCTTATCTCTTAAAACCGGGCGGAAAAGTCTATTATGCTGTCAGACGGGATGTTAGAAGAGAGGGCTTTCGGCAACATTATGTACATCAAAAACCAACTTATCAATGTATTGTAAAGCTGCCATTTCAGTCGATTTATATCGATGAGTCTTGCGAAATCTATGAGTATGTTCACTATAATCATCAACGACATTCAGACAATCGCTGTATTTTTTGCAATCCGCGCAAAAGTTTAAGGTTGCTTACTGAATCGGCTACGGCCTATGCTATGTTTGACGGTTATCCGGTGAGTAAGGGACATGTCTTGATTGTGCCCAAACGTCATATTACCAATTATTTTGAGTTGCCGTTTAAGGAACAATCAGCGTGTTGGTTTATGGCGAATAAAGTGCAAGAGATATTAAGGAAAGAATTTCAGCCCGATGGGTTTAATGTGGGGATGAATGTCAATCCTGCGGCTGGTCAAAAAATGGGACATGCAACGATTCATATTATCCCTCGCTACCGAAAGGATGCAGGAGGAAATCGAGGGGGCATTCGGCATGTATTGCCGAAAAAATAAGGAGTGCTACGCAGTGGTCAGAAGTGTTGACAGTAAATTCTTCTGAGGAGTATAATAGTAAGTCTGTGTAAAAATAGAAGAATAGAGGAAATTCGATGTCACGATACCGAGGCCCGCGCTTACGGGTAACCCGGCGCTTGGGGGACTTACCTGGTTTGACTCGTAAAACTCCTCGACGGGCATACCCCCCTGGTCAACATGGTCAGGCTCGGAAGAAGAAGTCAGAGTATGCTATCCGTCTAGAGGAGAAGCAAAAGTTGCGTTTTAACTATGGTTTAAGTGAAAAGCAGCTTCTGCGCTATGTGAAAAAAGCTCGTCGGATCACGGGTTCCACCGGACAAGTGCTGCTGCAACTGCTGGAAATGCGTTTGGATAATACGGTATTTCGGTTGGGCATGGCTCCTACCATTCCCGCAGCTCGCCAGTTAGTCAACCATGGGCATGTAACGGTTAATGGTCGTCCGGTGAGCATTGCCAGTTACCAGTGTAGACCGGGTGAAGAAATTGGGGTCAGAGACCGCGATCGCTCCCGTAAACTGGTAGAAGCTAACCTGCAATATCCTGGTTTAGCCAACATTCCCAGCCATTTGGAGTTTGACAAAGCCAAAATGAGCGCTAAAGTCAATGGCGTAATTCAACGCGAATGGGTCGCTCTACAAGTGAATGAGCTACTGGTTGTGGAATACTACTCTCGTCTGGTATAAACAGACCGACGCTAGACAAAGTCATTGTTGTAGGGGCAAAAAGTTTTTCGCCCCTACTTGCTTATTTAAGGTAAATCTTGAATATCTAATTCTTGACTGATGCGGTTTAAATCTTCCCACAAGTTTTTGATGCGGTTGTAGGATTCGAGAGGGCTAAGTTTGCCATTGCTCTCTAAAGCGCTGATGAAACTGACTTTTTGGGCAAATTCTTGTAAATTGGCATTAAAAACTAGATTGTCGGGGGTAAATTTACCGTGGTAATAGCTGCGGGGATATAAAAATTGTTCTTTCATCACTGGCTCCTTAACGGATGTTAAAAGATGTTTGTTATGGGGGTTGGGGATAAACCACTTGAAATTCGGATTCTTCTAAAGATAGGAGAAGGAGTTCATTGGGGTCTTCAATGGGGTTTTGGATCAGTTGCACAATCCACCGTCCTTTTGCTTCTTCGGCTTTGAGATATCCTAATGCACCGGCTGCATAATCTGGATAGAGAACCTGTACTAAAGTTCCTGGTTTTAACATGGATAGACGGTTTGCATTGACAATTATTGAACCCCTTAACCTTATTTTAACCCAATCTAGAGACAACACTATCGATCTAGATCACAATGGGAATAGAAGGGCAAACAGCAATAGATAATAAGCAATAAGAAGTATCTTATACTTATCGATTCCCCCTATTAACTATTACCCATTACCGATTGCCTATTGGCTAGTGCAAAGCGCTATATATCAGGTTTAGCCATTAGCGCTCTTCAGGAATACTTTCGTTTAGAGACCAACGATACTCTACAGGTAAGTTGGAGCGTTCGCAACTTTGTTCGAGTTGACGCTGTTGGGCAAGGGCTTTACGCAGGGTAGCAATCAGTTGGTGGACTTGCTCTCGTTGGACAGATTGGCCTTCAACGGCTACCCAAGTTTGACGCTCTAGAAGTTGTAGGAGAAGTTCATAGTGAACATGAGAGGGAACCGGAATAGGCTGCATAGTTGAGTTGATCGAGGAAAAAGAGGTGTATGAAATGGGATGGAGATCCCAGGTTGTTTGGTTATTGTAGTTGATGTTTTTCAGGAAAGAGGGCGGCGAGTGCCTCTTGGGGGTCATCTTGTTTGACTAATGATTCTCCAATAAGGACAGCTTGAGCGCCCGCAGAGGCGACAAATTGTAGGTCTGCACGGGTATGAAGTCCGGATTCACTCACCAGCAGAATATTCCGATTTTGCAGGGTTTCTCGGCGATCGTTGTAGAGGTTTTCTGTCGTTTTCAGGTCTACCGTAAAATCTTCTAAGTTGCGGTTATTAATACCAATTAATTTTACTGATTCTAAGGATAATACCCGGTCGAGTTCCTCTAGGGAGTGAACTTCAATTAAGGCAGTCATACCCAGGACATGAATGATTTTGCTAAAGTATTTCAGGTCTTGATCCGAGAGAATGGCAGCAATTAGGAGAACTGCATCGGCTCCATGAACTCGCGCTTGATAAATTTGGTACGGATAAATAATAAATTCTTTACACAAGAGGGGTAAATCAACGGCAGCGCGAACTTTAGCCAAGTTTTCAAAGCTGCCTTGGAAAAATTTCCGATCGGTTAACACAGATAAACAACTAGCTCCGCCTTGTTCGTAGGATTGGGCGATCGCCACCGGATCAAAGTTTTCCCGGATGACTCCTTTAGAGGGCGATGCTTTTTTTACTTCAGCAATGACCGCCGGTTGGGTTTTCCCCTCACGGAGTGCCGCGAGAAAATCTTTGGGGGGAGCAACCGTTTCTATGCGCCGTTTCAAGTCGCTTAATGAGACTTTTTCCCGTTGTCCTTGCACTTCCGTTTCCTTGTGCCAGACAATTTTTTCCAGAATATTGCGGGGTTCGCTACCGGGTACACTCACTTGATATTGCAGGTGAGAGATCGAAAAGGTGGGACTAGGGGGACGACGGCGAATATGCATGGAAGATTAAGGAAAAAAGACCATAAGCCCATAGTGTTGCACAGATCCTAGGAACATTGTCAAGGGAAGGAATGACTCCGACAATCCAAATGCGATATTGCCTATTGTAAAGCAAGCCTATTACCATTAATCAGGGTCTGTATAACTGCTTTGTAGTAACTCCATCATCCCTGTATCGTCAAATTCTGCGGCTAACTCTAGGATGCGATCGCCAAAAGCCTGATACTTTGGGTCTTTAGATTTCAGTCGTTGAGCTTCTTCTTCTATCGCTTGAATATCACCAATTTTAGTCGCGTTCCATAAAACACTTAATTCTTCTTGTGTTGGAAAAATCAGGTCTTGCTGAACCGAGTCTTTTGTATTTTTTTTCTGTTCATAGATCCAGGTGAATTGCAAATATTTTTCTAAAAGAATGAATAACTTCTCTAAATCGATAGGTTTTTCTAGAAAATCATTACAGCCAGCGGCGATCGCCCAACTTTGATCGGCCAGTGATACACTAGCGCTAGCCGCGATAATCGGCAATTCTTTGGAATAAGAATCCCGAATACTCGTCGCCAAGACATATCCATCCATTTCTGGCATCACAATATCGGTAATCACCAAATCCGGATGCTCCTGTTGCACCTGTTCTAATCCTTCTCGTCCATTGGATGCTTGAAGCATCCTAAACCCTAACGGATTTAACACTTCCACGACTACAATTCGATTCACTTCATGATCGTCAACAATGAGGATAGTTTTGGACTCTCCACTGTAACCGATAATCTTACCCTGTTCCAAATGCGTTGCACGACTGCTCCATTCCTCTGAACGGGGTAGGGTAACTTCAAACCAGAATTTACTTCCGATACCTAAGTGACTCTCCACCTGAATACGACTTCCCATCAGCCTCACAATTTGACTGCAAATGGTTAATCCTAATCCCGTACCTTGCGATCTCCGAGAAGTAGAACCCACTTGCTCAAAAGGGAGGAAGATTGTATTCACCTGTTCTTGACTCATCCCAACGCCTGTATCTTCAATTTCAAAGCGTAGATTAGCCATCTGAGGATCATCTTCTGGAAGAGAGGTTACCGAAAATATTACATTGCCTTGGTCGGTAAATTTAATCGCATTGCCTAAAAGATTAAGTAAGATTTGACGCAGACGTTTTTCATCGGCTTTAATTCCTGTGGGTAAATTTTCATCCGCTGCAAAATTGAGGATAATGCCTTTTGTTTTGCCTCGCACTCGTGCAATTTCCACGACTCCAACTAAAAAAGAAGGCAAGTGCAACTCTTTAGGAAAGAGTTGCATTTTTTTGGCTTCAATTTTGGCCAGGTCGAGGATATCATTAATGAGGGTTAATAGATGAGAACCCGCCTGTTCAATGACATCTACTCCCTTACGATGTTCATTGAGATCCTCAGCACGATGCATAATCTGAACATAGCCGAGGATGCCATTGAGAGGAGTACGCAATTCATGACTCATATTGGCCAAAAATTCACTTTTGGCTTGGTTGGCACTATCGGCTATTTCTTTTGCTTCAGATAGCTCGAATGTCCGTTCAGCCACTCGCTGTTCCAGTTGACTAAAAGAAGCTCTCAGTTCAGTTGCCATGCGGTTGAATGCTTTGGCAAGCCTCTTCAGTTCAGCGATCGCACCTCCAGAAACTTGCTGATCTAAATTGCCTTCTGACATCGCTTCTGAGGATTGAGACAGTCTTAAAATCGGTTGAGCAATCCACCGAGACGTATACCATCCCAAAACAATAGCCAGTCCTAATGCTCCAAGACACAATAAAATCGTGGTTCGTCTACTGGCTTGAATTTGGGCCATAAAATCCGATTCTGGAACCACAATTACAATTAACCAATCCAATCCAAACTCATCTTGATAAGGAAAAACTTGTAAGAATTGTCGTTGTTGTTCGCGATCAAAGTCTAATTGTTCTAAGGTTTTGATATTTTTAAAATCAGTAAATTCTTTTAAAAGGTACTGAGCAGTTGCATGGGTTAAGACATCGCTGCTTTCCCCCACATTTAAGCGTTCAACTTCTTCTCCTTCTTGACGAAATAGCTTTTCGTGGGTAGAGGTGGCAACCAATTGACCTGAACGTTCGATAATAAAAGCTTGTCCTGTTTTGCCAATCTCTAAGTTTTGCAGAAAATTACTAATGTCAGTTAATATCAGGTCGGCAGCGGTGACTCCGATGAACTGTCCTTGTTGATCGTAGAGAGGAAGATCGGCAGTTAAGGCTAATTCTTTGGTCGAAAACAAAGTGTAAATTTCTGTCCAAACTCCTTTTCCAGCACGATAGGCGGTTTGGTACCATTCCCGTTTTCGGGGATCGTAGTCTGGTATCCGATTCACCCGATCTAAGCGTTGACCTTTTCTATCCAACGTCCAAGTTTCAAAATGATAATCTGTCCTTCGATCAGACACTTCTAGAACAAAAGTCCGATCGGCTTTTCTTTGTATTCCTACATATTCTCGCTGCTCAGTTCCTAAGGAAATATAACTCACCGTTTCAAACTGATGTATCTGAGAGAAAAAGTAGCGCTCTAAACCCGAAATATCCTCTAGATTGATGAGATCTAGAGTAACGGCTTCACGATTGATTATATTCACCAAATGGGGCGTATTTAAATACGTATTTAACTGCTGCACAATTCGTTTAGCCAGTTCACTCCGTAATTGAGTAGCGACATCATTCACGGCCTCTTGTCCATTGCGTAACGAGAGCCATCCCGTTAATCCAACAACCACAAAAATCTGGAGGACAAAGGGAATAATTAAAACGAAACGCAAATTGACTTTCATCATCAGACCTATAAAGATGAGATTAGATAGCTAACTGGGGGCAGAATTAATAAGCTGGATAATCATTTTGTCTTCAAATTCAGCCGCTAAGGTGAGGATGCGATCGCAAAATCCGTGATAGGCTGGATCGACCTCTTTTAACCGTTGTGCTTCTTGCTCAATGCCTACAATATCTCCAATTTTTGCCATTTTATAAAGCTTAACTAATTCATCACTTTTGGGAATAATAATCTCTACTTGTTCCGTAACCTTTACGGATTCAGTTGATTCATAAATCCATTGCATATGGAGATACTTCTGCAAGACAATGAACAGTTTTTCCATATCCACAGGTTTTTCTAGGAAGTCATTACAGCCAGCGGCGATCGCTAAACTTTGATCGTTCAGTGATACACTGGCACTAGCGGCAATAATCGGCAACTGTTGGGAATAGGACTCCCGAACCCTGCGAGTGAAGTCATATCCATCCATCTCTGGCATCACAATATCTGTAATGACTAAGTCAGGATGTCCCTGTTCGACTTGTTCTAACCCCTCTCGTCCATTGGAGGCTTCGAGTATCCTAAAATCTAATGGCGTTAATACTTCCGAAACCACCACCCGATTGACTGGATAATCGTCAACAATAAGGATAGTGGTTGGATCTCCAGTATATCCGATAATTTTTCCTTGGGATAAATGAACTCCAGAGCTAACCCATTCCTCAGAAATCGGAAACTCGACTTCAAACCAGAATCTACTTCCCATGCCTAATGTACTAGTAACCTGAATTTCACTGCTCATCATTTCGGCAATTTGACGACAAATGCTTAATCCTAAGCCCGTTCCTTCTGAACGCCGTGATCTAGAACCAACTTGCTCAAAGGGTAAAAATATTTTTTCTATTTGTTCCTCACTCATCCCCACCCCTGTATCTTGGACGGTGAAGCAAATTTTTGCCTGATTGTCTACTGTTCTCTGTAGATTAGATACTGAAAAAGTCACCGTCCCCTGATCCGTGAATTTAATCGCATTCCCCAAGAGATTAAGCAATAATTGCCGCAGGCGTTTTTCATCCACTTTAATCCCTATCGGCAATCTCTCGTCTGGCATGAATTCGAGAGTAATTCCTTTGTTTTCAGCTCGCACCCGTGCAATTTCTGCCACTCCCACTAAAAAGGAAAGAAAGTGTAAATCTTTAGGAAATAGTTCCATTTTTCTGGCTTCAATTTTTGCCAGGTCGAGGATATCATTAATCAGGGTTAACAAATGGGAACCGGCTTGTTCGATGACATCCACTCCCTTACGATGTTGATTCAGATCTTGGCTACGATTCATAATCTGAGCATAGCCAAGAATGCCATTGAGGGGAGTGCGTAATTCGTGGCTCATATTAGCTAGAAATTCGCTTTTCGCTCGGTTGGCACTATCGGCCATGTCTTTAGCCGCGTGTAATTCGAGTTCAGCATGTTTGCGAGCGCTAATATCTGTATGAGACCCCACCATCCGCAGAGGTTGACCACTGCTGTCTCGTTCTACGACTTTAGCACGAGATAAAATCCAAATATAATCTCCCTGTTTCTGTCGCATACGAAATTCCAAATGAAAGGTTTCTGTGGTGGTTTGTAAATGGTCTTGAATCACCTGTTTTGCATTCGGTAAATCCTCTGGATGAACCAAATTTTCCCAGGAGGAAAAT
The DNA here is from genome assembly GCF_017746735.1 of Roseofilum sp. Guam. Taxonomy (NCBI): domain Bacteria; kingdom Bacillati; phylum Cyanobacteriota; class Cyanophyceae; order Desertifilales; family Desertifilaceae; genus Roseofilum; species Roseofilum sp. Guam. The sequence continues at coordinate 44,939 of NZ_JAGHZN010000040.1, forward strand.
TGATTAGGAATTTCGCAGTCATCATAGCCTAACATCTTTTTCCAACGGGGAGACAAATAAACCTCATTTAAAGTAATCTTCCAGTCCCAAATCCCATCATTTACACTTTCATTTACTAAATGTAAACGTTCTTGACTCAAGCGTAAGGCTGTTGTCCGTTTTTCTACTCGTTGCTCTAGAGTCTTAAAGGATTCTTTTAACTGAACTGCCATTTGATTAAAGGTTTGGGCTAAAATTTTTAATTCAGTAATATGTCCTCCCTTCACTTGCTGAGATAAATTACCTTGAGCCATGGCTTCGGATGATTCGACTAGACGTAAAACTGGTTGAGAAATCCAACGAGACGTATAAATTCCTAAGAGTGTTGCTATCCCTAATGCAGCGAAACAAAGCCAAATAGTTGTCCGGGTATTGGTATTGATTTGCCTCATGAAATCGGATTCTGGAACCACAATCACAATCAACCAATCTAACCCAAACTCATCTTGATAAGGAATTACATCTACAAAGTTTCGTTCCCCATCAATCTTGAAAAACAGTTTTTTGCCTTGACTAATATTCGATAAATCACCAAAATTACGGGTTAAGAAATGGGTCGTTTCTTGGGTCATAAAATCTTGACTATTCGTTGCCATCAAGCGTTTTAACTCCTCCTTTCCAGTAGAAGGTAGAAAAAGGGCTTCTTCAGTTGAAGTTGCAACTAAAAATCCAGATCGTTCTAAAATAAATGCTTGTCCAGACTGACCAATTTCCAACTGACTAAGGAATTGGTTAATATCCAATAAGATCAGATTGGTACCAATCACTCCTTTCAACTGATTTTCTTGGTCATAAATAGGAGTTCCAATGGTAAGAGCTAAACGAGGATATGTAAAGTAAGTATAAATATCACTCCAAGTCGATCGTTTTTCAGTTGCAGGAGCAACATACCAAGGACGAAGACGGGGATCGTAGTCTGGATTGGAATGCAATAATTCTTCGGTTCGTCTACCTTGCTTATCGGTTGCATAGGTGTTCATGGCATAACCGGTTAAAGTATCGGAAATATCAATATTAAAGCCGCCTTCATGCAGCCGCTCCCATCCATAAAATTCTCCCTCTTCATTACCTACTAGGATATAGCTTACACGGGGAAAATTATGAATTTGTTTCCAGAAATAGCGTTCCATACTGCGAGGATTGTCTATATTCAGGTAACCTAAATCTATGGCATCTAAAATATTTTGATTGACCAGATAAGGTGTCCGCAAATAACTCTTCAGGTGTTGTTGAATGCGATCGCCGGTTTCTCGCTGTAACTGAGTAACCAAATTTTCTACAGTTTTTTGTCCATTGCGTAATGAGAGCCATCCCGTCAATCCGACAACCGTAAAAATCTGGAGGACAAAGGGAACAATTAAAACTAAACGCAGATTGACTTTCATATCCAGTCTCCTATGCAACGGGAGGACTTCCGATTGTCTTCAGCTTAGTAAGTAGAGGTTAAGGTTGAATTATGGCGTAATGTGGTGTAGTTGAGCGTAACCTACTTTACTAATAGTCTAGATAATTGGAGGTTCTATTTACCCCTTAATATGATATCAAATTTTTAAATGTTTGCTACAAGCTCTCCCTGAGAGACAATTGGCTTAGAGCCAATGGTTAAGCGCAGCATTGTTGGGGAGAGGGATTTTCTAGACAGGAAAGGGAGAGAGTACTTCTAAAATGCTATATTCTCTATGTAACGTTTAACGCTAGGCAATCAGTAGAGAAATGGTCAGGTGAGTATCAACTCTCCTAAGCATTTCTCCTAAATATAAGGTACTATTTAACCGACTGCGCGCTTGTACGCTTCATCAAGAACTTCTGAGAGTGTCGGATGGGTATGGACTAAATGAGCAAGGGTGTGGACAGATTCCCGTTTCGCTATTGCTGCGGATGCTTCATGGATCAAATCTGCCGCATGGGGGCCGATAATATGAACACCGAGAACTTCCCCATTATCCTTACGGTAGATCAATTTAGCCATGCCTTCCGTCTCGCCTTCGGCGATCGCCTTAGAATTTCCCTTAAAATAAGAGCGAGCAGTAGCAATCTCAAAACCTTCCGTTTCAGCAAGTTCCTTCGCTTGCGGTTCGCTCAATCCCACGTAACTAATTTCCGGGTGAGTAAACGCCGCCGCTGGAATCGAGCGATAATCAATGGTACGCGGACGATCGCACATATTTTCTACTGCCACAATTCCTTGAGCCGAAGCAGCATGGGCTAACATCATCTTACCCGTCGCATCCCCGATCGCCCAAAGATGGGGAACCTTTTCCCCAGCCGACAATACCGCCATCGTATCGTCAACGGGAATAAAACCGCGTCGATCCAACTCTACTCCCACCGATTCTAAGCCCATATTCTTCGCTGTAGGAACACGTCCCGTTGCCACCAAGCAAGCATCCACTTCTAAAACTTCTTTAACTTCCTTCGTCTTTGCATCCGCCAACTCAATTGTTACCGGAGATCCAGGCGTAACTTTCATCGCCAACATCCCCACACGAGTTTCAATATCACGAGGAGAAATGAGAACCCGTTGCGCTTGTTTAGCAATATCGGGATCGAACGTTGGCATCAACTTATCCAACGCTTCAATGAGCGTCACCTCACACCCCAACGCCGTATACACATCCGTAAACTCTAAACCAATATAGCCACTGCCAATGACTGCAATCCAGGGGGGCAAAGACTCCAAACGCACCGAATCATCGCTGGTAAACACCGTTTTATGATCGATCTGAATTCCTGGGGGCACAAAGGGAACCGAACCCGGAGCCACAATAATATCCTTGGCGGTAAACGTCTTCAAGTCTCCCTCATTTTCCACCGTCACCTTCTGGGGAGCTGCCACCTTACCCCAACCGCGTAGAATATCAACCTTCAGCCGTTTGAGACTATTCGTCAGGTCAGATTGGATTTTATCGACTAAAGTATTGGCATGATCGGCGATCGCTTGACGCTCAAAACTCACGCCACCCACTTGAATCCCCAAATCCTTCAAATGATCCGCATCCTGTAATTCCCGCACTCGTCCAGAAGCCGCTAACAGAGCTTTAGAAGGGATGCATCCTCGGTTAACACAGGTTCCCCCCATATCTGCTGCTTCTACAATTGCCGTTTTCAGCCCACAACTCACAGCATGGAGAGCTGCCCCATGTCCACCGACTCCAGCACCAATAATGATCAAATCGTAATCAAACTCGCTCATGTTTTGCTCCGGCTTCTGTAATTCACTAACTCGTTTGACCTTGATTTTACAACGCTTCGGGGTTCAGACGATTCAGTGAGTTATAACAGAAGAAAAACTTAAGTATGGTGGCATCAACCGAACCTAGCGTATTCTTTTTACCCTTATGAATCAACATCCACAAGACCCCCACACCCATGCCGAACAACAATTTCAGCACTCCCTGCATCAATTGGGAGAAACCCTAAAAACCGGTAAAATTCCCCAATCTTCTGCCCAAAAGTCCGACCCCTTGAGTAAGCATCAGTTTCAAGAACCAGAGGCTATTGATGAGGCTACCCTAGAGGAAGCAGCAGCGGACATAGAAGAGTTTATGAAGCAACTATCAGAAGATGAATAGTCCCATAGTCCCTTAACCTCCAGCCAACCATGAACCCAACTTCCCTAAAAAGTCCCATTATTTACCCCGAACCTGATGGAGCGCCCATGGCTGAAAGCGATCCCGCTCGCGATTATCTCGTTTATGGCGTAGAAT
>NZ_JAGHZN010000041.1:0-65021 GCF_017746735.1 Roseofilum sp. Guam
CTTCTGTTTCCCACAATTCTTCTGTTTCTGAACTCGCGAATGGATCTTCTTCCACTTCCACCCGTTCTTCCGTTTCTAAAGATTCCTCCAATAGGGAAGCCTCTGAAGTTTGTTCTGTCTCCCACAGTTCTTCTGTCTCTGAACTGGCAAATGGATTGTCTTCCGTTTCCACCCGTTCTTCCGTTTCTAAACTAGCCAAAGGAGCTTCTTCCATTTCTAAAAACTCCTCTAATGCAGGAGTTTCTGAAATCTCTTCTGTTTCCACTAATTCTTCGTTCCCTATGGATGATTCCTCTGAGGTAGGAAAGGGTTCCTCTTGTTCTTGGTCTTGGCTTTCAGTAACTATTTCTTCTAGAATCGCTTCTTCTAAGGATTCTTCAGAAGGGGTTTCATCAGCAGATTCAGTGGGGATTTCTATTGATGCTCCATATTGAGCATCAAATTCTGCCATAATATTATCTTCGTCAGAAAATTCAAAATTCGATAAGCTTTCTTCGGGTTGTTCTAAACTTTCAACAGAGGATTCTTGCAGGCCGGTTAGTCCTAAATTGCTTGAAGAATCAGTACCTTCGGAATCTGCGTCCAATATACCGATGAAATTTTGATCGTTGGACTCAGTGATTTCAGATATTTCCGAGATAGGTAGATCGGAACTTTCCATTTCTGATGGTATTGCATCAATAACTGGAAAAGTTTCTAATTCTGAGTGAGTTAGATTAGCGGATTCTTCTACTGTGTCGTTAGTTTCTGTACTTAATTCTTGAGTATCTATGTCAGAATCAAAGGCTGCCATAATTTCATCTTCTTCGGTATCAAAACTGGAGAAAGATGAATCGGTTGCTGATTCTTCGGAATCTAGGGTTGGAGTGGATAAGTCTGTGTCGAGTTCGGGAATTTCGGGAGAGTCTTCAATGGGAATTAAGGGAGGCTCTTCGATCGCCCCAGCATCAATGATTTCTTCAGTTGTTTCTAGATTTGATACAACAGAATCTGAGTAGGTGGCATCAAAGGCACTCATGATCTCCTGTTCTTCATCGTCTAGAGGTTCTTCAGATTCGATGTCTAGAAGATTACTCTCTTCATTGGGCGGTTTTGGCGCGAGTGGCTCTTCGGGTTCAGAGGCTTCTGCGGATGAGGTGATAGCAACGGCGGCGGCTGTAAATCCGGCAGCAGCAGCAATGGTTTCTAGGCTGAGATCCGTTTGTTTTTGGCTCTCTGATGGCGATTCGGGTTCATTTTCCCCAAAAATATCATCCAGGGGGTCTGAGGGAGGTTGGGGCTTGGTTTCCGTGGGCTGGGTATCGAAGGAGTCAAAAAAGTCATCTTCTAGTTCTTCTAATGGAGGTGGGGAGGTTTCTGGGTGGCGATCGCCTTTTTCCTGGATGGTTTCCTCTACTGTTTCTGCCACTGGAGGGACTGCTACCTCCCACTCCACTTCTGCCACTTCTTCTAAAGAGGAAGAACTACTCTCTGTGTCTTGAGCCGCTACGCTTTCGAGATGAGTAACCACCGTCTCAAACTCTTGTTGTTGCATCTCCGCCCACAAGCCAAAGAGTTTTTGAATACTGTTGAGATTGCGTTTAATAATTTGCCGACTGGAGCGAATCTGATTAATATGGAATTCTCGTAATTCCGTAAACGGCCCATTCCCAACAAAATGGCTACCGACTTCTGTATCGATTTCACCATCAACGATATTAATTCGGCTATGCATCCGATAACCGGGCTGGGCTTCGGGTTGCTCATCTGGGTTGGCACCATAAGGATCGGCTAAGGATATCCACGTAGTGATTTCCAGTTCTATTGATTCACTTAAGGCGGTTTTCAAAGCCTCAAGGAGTTCCCCAGCTTTAATCGCTTCCCGAAAGTCGTCAGTGGCTGCCATGATGATAGTTCCTCGTTAATCGATGCCGGAAGCCGATACTCGACCCCACTTGAGCAAACCTGAACCTCTGTCTATGCTATCTGAATTTGCACAGGTTTGATACCCTTCTTACGAATCCATCTGACCCTTGAGTAGGTTAGATGATTTCGAGCTAGAGAGTTGGGCGGCTTGAGCAGAAGAGATTTTCTTCATGCTTGCTGCCAAGATAGCAAAGAGTTGCTCTAGATTATCTAAGTTTTGTTCCAGAATATCCCGGCTTTCGTCTATTTGACTCATGTGAAAGTCTTTTAGCTCGGTATAAGGACCATTACCCACAAAGTGGCTCCCGACTTCTGTATCGATTTTGCCTTCAACAATATTAATGCGAGTACGCATCCGATAACCCGATGTTGAAGGTTCTGGAGTAGTTGAGTCAGTGGGATGAGATTGAGCAGTACGTTCATAGTGAACGCCATCGGCAACCCAGGTTTTAATATCGAGTTCGATCGCTTCGCTCAGAGCGATTTGTAGAGCATCTTTGATCTTTCCGGCTTTGAGCGCGGCTTTGAAGTCATCACTGGCTGCCATGACTCAATCCCCCTATCGATTTTGTGTCTCTGATTAGGCTTTTTAGCCCGCTTTATAATAATTATCCGCGATTGAGTATCAATGATCAAGGGGGTGGCTCGTCAATCGGCAGGGAATAGAGGGGCGATCGAGCGATCGCCTTGATGCCTTTCTACTCGGAGGAATTGTCTTGTTTCTGCTTTTTCCACAAAATCGCGATCGCCACCCGTACCGACTTCCCCATCATGGAAACCCGCATTTCTGGAGAAGCCTTCTTTTCCCATTGAATCAAACTCTCTCGAAAGGCTTCATCTTGCTGCGATCGTTGCACAATAGCTGACACAATCACCTTTTTTTGGAGCTGCTCCAGGGCAATCCCTTCCTGTTTCAAATAATTCAATAGCCGCTGGATATTATCCACAAACTGCTCCGGCATTTGTGAAAACAGGATGGACTTAATTTGCTTCGAGGTTTCCTGATACAACTGCTGCTGGCGATCGGCCATCGGCTTAGGAGGAGGGGGTGGGGGCGGACTCTGATTCACAACTGGCCGAGACACCGGTAAATTCGGATGCTTAAGCATCGCCAACAATTGATGGCGACACAACGTAAACCGTTCTTTAACTTCTGGATATAAATTTAGGATTTGTTCAGAAATAATTTTGGCATTGACCACATGATTGGCCAATAATCGCAGCAAATACTGATGATCCATCGGCACATAGGACTCAATCGTTAAGTGCAACTCCAAATTCTCCTGTTGCAACTCCGCCAAAGTTAGGATCAAAACCTCCCAATTGGGCGGTTCACTAAACCATACTTCAATCGTGGTGCTACTTTCTTGATATTCTTGACCCAGTTCTCCCGGCTCAAAGTTGCGATCGACTGGATAGCGACTAGCTGGACTTTTGGTCGTAAAATTAAACCGTCTCCACAAATAATGACAAACAACCTTAGATAAATCAACGCCCTCAATTTTCCAATTTTGAATACAAGCACCGTTTAAATTTGCACCATCTAAAATCGTCCGGATTAATCGAGTTTCTAGTAACAACGTATCCGTCATATCAGTTTCACCCAAATTGGCATCACTCAAATAAGAGCCACTTAAATCCGCCCTTCTGAGATTAGAGCCGCGTAAATTGGCATGACTCAAATTACCCTGTAATAAATAAACATCTTCTAAATTAGTCCGTAATAAATGGGCATTCTTGAAACTTGTTTTCAGCAAATAAGCTCCTGCTAAATCTGCCCGACTCAAATCTGCTTGATCCAAAATGGCATCGCTTAAATCTGCCCCCGTCAGAATCACTCGATGTAAATCCGCCCCAGTTAAATTAGTCGATCGCAAACAACAGTTAAGTAAATTCGCCTCCGTTAAATTCACCTCAACTAAAATGGCATTGCGTAAATTCGCTTCCTCTAAGTGACTCTCCCGTAAATTCGCCCCCGTTAAATTCGCCCCCGTTAAATTCGCATAACGAAGATTCGCTTCCATTAGCTCAGTTTTACTTAAATTGACACTCGTCATTTTTGCCCGCTCTAGATTAATTTGATCTAGGGTGGAATTTTGTAAATCTGCGCTCGTTAAATCTGCTTCTGTGAGGATTGCCCAATTGAGTTCTGCCTCTTGCATTCGAGATAACCGTAAATCTGCCTTTGTTAAATTAGCGCCACTGCAATTACAACCCTTTAACTGACTACTGGTTAAAACGGCATTACTTAAGTCAGCATGTCGAAAACAAGCACCGGTAAGATTAGCTTCGTTAAGGGATATCCAAGTTAAATTGGCTCCGGTTAAATCTGCTCCAGTCAAATCAATTTGACGCAGATTCATGCCACTGAGGTTAGCTCCACTGAGATCTACATGGGCAAAATCCCGTTCTCCTTGTCGATAGCGATTGAGTAGCTCTTGTGTTTCCATGAAAACTGGTGATGGGTTCCCTGAACTGGAGTACAATCGGGTTAGAATTGACCGGAGCTTTTACTCCAATCCCCCTTAGTGTACTTTCAACCGGTTTACCATAGGAGGAAATTAGAACCCAATTGGATCAGTCTCTTAAGGTAACCATTGGGGATAGAAGCCTTTTAAGGGCAGAACTTCAGGCTTAATTTGGGGGTCTTCCATTAGTTTTTGAGCATCGATAATCGGTAATATCCAAAGATTACTGTTATTGCTCTGTGAGTTATCTGGGGTAGGCGGAGGTGATTCTTCTAGGATATCAGCTTGATTATGATCGAATAGAAGAGCCACTCCATCAGGGGATAAACTCATCTGGATGTCCCGTTGATTCGGTAGACCAATTAAGGGAATTTGCTCAGTGGTTTCTAGATTAATGGCAGTAATATAGGGCAGTTCTTGGTAGAGTTCTCCAGGTAATAGTTTGGAGAGTAGACAGTAGAGTGTGGTTTGGGTAGGGTCAAATTCGCATTCTCGAATTGAGCCATTGGTTTTGAGCAGTTCTTTTTCAGTTCCTTGGTTGGTAATTAGATAGAGCGATCGCGTATAATCGGGATTAAATTTGATCATTGTAGCGGCTGAACCATCTGGCGCAAAACTGAGAACTTGACCAAATTTAGGCAGAAAATTTAACGGTTGGTTCGTCGATTCAGATTGATCCGGATAGAGGGGAAGGAGAGCAACCCCTTCTCCTTGGAGCAGGGCAATCGCCTGGGAATCGGGAGTAATTAAAAACTCTCCTCCCGGTTGATTTTCAAGGGGATAGGGGTCTCCTTGTTCTGGAATCAGCCATAGTCCAAAGTCGCTCGGATCTTCACGATTCACCCGTTGTACCACAATCGTTTTACCGTCAGGAGACAGATCAAAGGCCAGGTTTTGATGGGTTTCGTTGTCTAAAACTTCATCCACAATACCCGCATTTTCCTCAGATTTTAAGCCTGTAGTAGTTGTATAGAGTTTTTGCTCAATAATTTCATCAGCCGCTTCTTCAGTATCTCGCGCGGAAAATAGGATGCGATGGCGATCGGGATAAGGCTTAAAGTCCATCACGACTAGATTAGGAGGAGTGAGAATCTCTAGATGATTCTGAGTCAGGTTATACAGAATTAAGCGCCCAGACTCTTCATTTTCATTGCCAATATAGACAAACACGCGATCGCGAGTTCTAAATTCACCAACAAAGGGTTGAATTATGGTCCCTTTTCTCACATCAGAATATTGATCTTTTGCCCCTTCAATTTGTATCTTGAATTGAGTGCCATAGGGCGCAGGTTTATTTAATGTATAAGCCATCCGCCGACCCGCCCAACTCGTTTTACCCGATAACGAAGGTTCGATTTTAAGATTATTCTCTACGCTTTCCCGATCCATGGGATGGCTAAATTGCAGGATAAATGCCTTGTCTTTTGCTGTAATGACTTGATCATTCCACGTGAAAGCTCTCACTCTAGGAGCAGCATTGCTGCCTGTAATAATCAAAAGCAACATGACGACAAAAAGAACACTGACTACACTGACTACAACTCGATCGAGCGGTTGCCAATCCTTGACTTTTGGCTGGATTTTATCAACGTAAAAATCCATTAAATAGTTGGGAATATTCATTCTTTCATCAATGTCTTAATTAATAGTTATAAGGATTTTTTGGTTCTGGAATTGGCTGTACCTCCTGAGCCACAATCACCAACTTGCGATTATCATTCAAAACTTCAGTCGCCATTGCTCCCTTAATTTCCACCCAACTATCTTGAGCATAGGTTTCGCGAGATTCTGGAAACTTGACCGGTAAACCAATAGGATAAGCATCTGCGGCGCAACACGTAATAATAAATCGAGAAACTAATCCATATTCCGGCGGAAAATCTGGAGGGTGAATCACAAATCCACTCACCTGCACGTTTTGCCCTGTATAGGCATCGGGTTCAGGATACACATTCAATGTTCTCACCCATTCCACCAAAGATCTCTCCTCTGGTTTAGTCACATTTGTAAATGACTGAGGTGTGATTTCAGTAATCGGGATAAAATCATTAACTCCCCGCTTCAAAGCCGTTTCTGAAGTAAACGCTTGAGGTCTAACCGTTAGACCAACAATGGCGGTAAGTAATAACAGATAGCAGCTTAAGCTCTGGGGTAATAAGCTCACATGCTCTCTCACATTGGCGGCATTTCGAGGACGGTCAACCAAACTTTTTTGGTAATGCTTCCACAGTTGCCATCCCTTCACTCCACTGAGTCCAAGTAAACAGACTCCAGCAATAATGATCAGCCAATGGTAGGCTGGGTGAATCAGTAAATTCAATTCTCCACTGATCCATAATTTGATTAATAAAAATCCCCATAATCCGGTGGTGACCACATCTAAGGTGGGAAGCCAACGCTGAGGCAAACGGAATTGATTCATCATTCTTGAAAATTAATCAACCATGTGATAGAGAAAGGTCAACACAAAAGTTAACTGGGCTGCTAAAACCAATAAATAGATAATCGCCCTGGGTTTGAACATCGATAACATCAAGCCTACACTTTTGATATCAATCATCGGTCCAAAGACCAGAAAAGCTAATAATGAAGCGCTGGTAAATGTGGAGGCAAAGGAGAGGGCAAAAAAGGCATCAACGGTAGAACAAATCGAGACCACTGCCCCTAAAATCATCATGGCAACAATTGAGGTTACAGGGCCGGTACCTACCGCTAGGATGAGATCGCGAGGCATTCCTACTTGAATCAAAGCGGCGATCGCACTGCCAATCACTAATACTCCCCCCAGCTCCCGTAATTCCTGTAGAGCATTATCCATAAACAAGTGCCAGCGATAAGACCAAGGCTGCTTGACTAAATCCTGAGATAATTGGGTCATTTCCCAACTCGACTCATCCAGCTTTAGCCGTTTGCCTTGCTCGCCAATAATATAGGTTCCCGATGCCAAGAGGGACAAGGATTCATCTTTTTGTTCATCCCAGTCAGAGCCTTTAAGATCGCAAGCCGGCATTAAACGCACCATACCCGGCTGCAACAAAGGGCGTAAATCAGCTTGTGAACTGAAGATCCAAGCAATTCCTGTCGCAATGATCAACGAAAAGATGACCCGAAATACGACCAACTCCGGTTGGTCTCGAAAGGCGGTCCAAGTTGACCAAATCACCACCGGATTAATGGTCGGTGCAGCCAGCAAAAAGCCTACTGCCACTGAAGGGGGAAAGCCCTGAAGCAAGAATCGGCGAGCAACGGGTACATTACCACATTCACATACCGGAAACAGAAAGCCAATCGCACTTCCTGCTAACGCTCCGAGTAAGGGTTGTTTGGGAATCAATTGTAGCAGTTTGCGCTCATCGACAAAAAACAGGAGCGCACTAGAGAGGATGACTCCCAGTAAGAGAAAAGGAAAAGCTTCAACAATGAGGCTTAAAAAAATCGTAAAGGCAGTTTTGAACTGAGTCATTGGGTTCAAAGGTTCAAATGGGTGAAGAGCGCTCCTTCAGGATCAAATGGGAGGAAAGGGTTTGCCCAGTTATTGTATCTGAAAATTCTTCATAGAATATCAAACCCCTGTTGATCCTTTCTCCAATGAGTTCCTGCATCCGGTTCGGTGAGGTTATGGTTTTGTGCTTTTTTCTCCAGGTCGTGATGTGGGAGTCTTGCCATTACCATTATGACCGTTACGACCGTTATGGCCGTTATGACCATTATTATAAGAGCGATAACTTCCCTTATAACCATTGAGGATCGGTTCAGAGTCAGCCTCTTTATTGAGGTCAGGCGTTTCGATGATTGGAGGTGGAGGAAGGGGCTGAATATTCATTTCCTCTGCATTAATGACAACGCCCAATAAACGGTAGTCTTCCGAATCTTCTAGGAGGTCAATTTTGTCGGCTAAATCGTTACTGACGGTATAACCGGCACGGGTGACGAGGATTATGCCATCGGTATAGCGCTCTAGAATTAGAGGATCGTTACAGAGGTTGAGGGCAGAAGCATCAACGACGACAAAGTCAAACCGTTTACGGGCATCTTCGAGGAGAAGACGCATTTCTGCTGATTCCACCACAGCGGCTGCATATTCATAGGGGCCAAAACTGGGAACCATGTAGAGGTTTTCAATATTGGGAACCAGGCGAATACAGTCACTAATTTGGCTATAGTAGCGCAGAGGTTCAAGGGTGGAGTTGGAATCGGGAACAATTTTGAGGATTTCGGCATTGGACGGGTTGCGTAAGTCGGCTTCGATGAGGAGGGTACGTTTTCCGGCTCTAGCGGAGGCGATCGCCAAATTGTAGGCGGTCACACTTTTTCCTTCCTGGCGATCGCAACTGGTGACTAACACTACTTTCGGTTTTTCTTCCACTTGCCGCAGGGTAGAGCGGAACCGTTCATAACTATCCAAATAGGGGGAATGGCGAGAGAGCATCATGGGAACTTCTCCCCCAGAACCATCCCATTCTTCCACAAAGGGTAAAATCCCCAAAATTTGCACTTCTCGCTCGGTAACAAAGGCTTGAATATCTTCCAGCGTTTGCATAGTGCTGGCTAAAACCATACCCAAGCCAAAGATGGCTCCTGCACCCAAAATCATACCCCCGACTGCCCCTGCTGGTAGGAGCAGCATAATGGGTAAAGGGGCTGGAGGGGTAATCTTTTCGCCTAGTCTGGGAGGTTGAGCAATATTTAAATTGCCCACAGTTTCCGCTTCAGCCGTTTGAGCATCAATCAGTTTGGCTTGAATCGTGTCATAAAACTGTTTGGTCAAGATCACCTGTTGTTCTAATCTCGCCCGTTCTGCTTGCGTGTTGGGCAATCCAGCATATTCCTGGATCAATTCTGTGGCAATGGTTTTAGCCACTGCCAATTCTTTTTCTACGGTTTCTTTCTGGGTTTTGAGTCTCACCAATTCTTGGGCGATCGCCTGCCTAGCCGGATCGAGGCTACTATCCTTACGAATTTGCTCACCACTTCTCAATGGTGCAGCCAATCCGTCCCCTCCAACTACCTCAGCCGCTCGCACCGTTAACAAATTTTCCGTTGATGCCAATTGTCGCCTTAACTCGACCATCTGTGGATTATCCGGGCGCAGGGTTTGACTGAGCAATAATTCTTGAGACTCTAACTCATAGAGCTGAGTGCGCAACCGGCCAATAATCGGATCGGCACTTAAGGCGGCTGAAGCATAGGCTTGATCGGGATTTAAACCCAACTGCTGTTGCAGACTCGCCATTTGGGTAGTCACGGTCTCGATTTGCAATTCTAACTGTCGCTGCTGCTGCTCATTTTGCGTAATTGATCCCGGCAGTTGAGTCCGTTTTATTTCAGCAAACTCCGTTTGCCGAATAAACACTTCTAGCTCATTTTCCGCCTTGCGTAGCTCTTCTACTACCTTGGGTAAGCGCTCATTTAGGGTTTCAATAATTGCTCGCAAGCGACTGGTATTAAGGCGACGGCTTTGCTGAATTACTTCCTGCACTAACAATTCAGTGATTTGTTTACCCTGAGATCTATTATCCCAGGTCACATATACATATAAAAAGGATGGGGTTTTCCTGTTATATCTAATTGAAGATCCGTTCCGTAAATCCCTAGGGTCAATCTGGATTTTGGGATGCTCGGCAACTGTTTGTAAGACCTCATTCGTTAGGAGTAACTCTTGGGCATTTTCTTCGAGCTGTTCACTTTGGGCCTGGATAGCTGTTCCGGTTTCCGAAATCGTTATGGGAGGAGTAGTAATTTGCAAGACAGATTGAAATCTATAACTGGGAAGTCCTTGTGGAGGTTGAAGCACCGCAAATCCTCCACCCCCAAGTGCCCCTATCATCAGGCCAATGGGAATAGTTAACCAATATTTTCCAAAGGCGATTTTATATTTTTTGATCAGCGGTGAAGTCATAGTTCTATCCAGGCTACTTACAAATACAAGTCCCTCATTTCTACTTTAACCTAAGCCAGCTTGAAGAAAAGGGATTTACTGGCTTGGAGAGGGGGCTGGGGCAGGCGCTGGTGCGGGTGAAGGTGCTGGAGTAGCTGAAGGGGTAGTCCCCGGTGTTGGTGTGGGAGTAGTTCCAGGTGTTGGTGTGGGAGTAGGAGTGCGGGCAGGAGAGGGAGAGCGATTATTCAGGTTGGTATCAACTCTAAAGACATTGGTGACGTTATCTCGGAATTGCCGCCAAAACAGAAGAAAGGTGAGGACATCTTGAAACGGTCGGGTAATTCGAGTTAGAGTTACGCTCAGTCTCGATAATAAGTTGCGATTGACTACGATAATGTCATTATCTAGCAAGCGAATATTTTGGGAAACATCTCCTAATATGACACTGCGAGCATTAATAACTTTGGTTACCACTCGTCCCTGTTCTTGGTCAAAGCGAATTAACCCCACTTTACTCAATTTAGCTTGTTCAAAATTGGGGCCGATCGCCGTAATCGCATCAGCAAAGGTACTGCCATTCGGTAATGTAATTGACCCCACATTATTGGTTGTATAGCGCACAACATCAATAGCAATCGTGGGTTGGGATAAATTGGATTCTGCCGCTAACTGATGATCGTAGTCGATATCATTAAAATCAATTTTAGGCACAATAATGATATCCCCATCTTCAAGCCGCAGATCCTGGATTCGCTGCCCATATTTAAGGGGAGTGAGTAAATCTACAGAAGCTTCTAGGACTGAACCATCTAGCAAAGTTCGACGAATAATAATGTTACGCAAGTCAGCCGACTGAGTAGATCCTCCAGCCGCTACCAGAGCATCAGCGACTAAAGGAAGGGGGGCAGAAGGTAGAGGATAGGTTCCTGGTCGCAAGACTTCACCGGTAATAATCGCTTCAACGGGTCTACGATTGCCTAGAGTAACCAAGACATCAGGTTCAACCACAAATTGATTTAACCCAAAGCGTAATTTCTCCTCGACTTCTTCTAGAGTTAAGCCTTTGAGGGTCAATCGTCCCATTAAGGGGACAATAATATTCCCTTCTAAATCCAGTAGAGCTTGAAAATTCAGATCGGGAAAATTAGTCACATTAACTGTAATCGAATCTCCAGAGCCTAGGCGATATACATCAAATTTTGGAGGGGGAGCCGTGGGTAATTGATTATCGAGTTCCAGAATTTCCCCTTGGTTTCTCAATCTCTCTCGTGCGTCTTCGAGGAGTTGATCGACAGAAGCCGGTTGCTCCACATCAATAGGAGGGAGTTGTCCGTTGGCCTGAGAAGTCAAAAACAACCCCACACCTAATGTCAAACTAATGGTAATGTTAAAATGCCGTGAGGGAGCCATAGGAAGTTTATTGTATAGGGGCTTGACTAAAGACGGTTTCCATTAGAGTGGTTTGGATCGTTTGTACCAAGGAATGGGTAATGTTCTCTGCTTCTTCTATATCTCCTAGGGCTTCAATGGGAATCATTAGACAAACGGCCATCCAAGGAGCGCGATCGCCTTGGGTTTGGGCTAGGCGATCGGCTATAAACCAATTGACTGGGGCTGGATCTCCCCCATTCGGCCAAGCGTACCATTGCACCAGAGCATAAGTTTGTGTGGGATTCCAGCCGCGAAAAAACCGCGATCGCACTCTCACTCCTCGATCAGACTCTGTATTGACTTCCCATGTCTTCATTTGATAAGAATCAGTTTTCCAGTCTCTGAAAACCTGTTGCACAAACCCATTCACATCCACCCATTCCACCCTGGGTTGGTCTAGGTCTGAATTTTGAATTAAAAACAACAGAATGACCGGTTCTTCCCAATTTCCTTGAAGTTGTTGATAAGACCATTTATGACCTCCTAAACCCAGTTCCCTCTGCTCAAGGGTTTCCCAACCTGAGAGAGTTAACCCATTTTTGCGGACTTGTCGCAACTGTTTTAAGGCCACTACTTTGGGAGGAGCCTGCCATTGCCACGATCCGTTGAAGTATCCCGGAATCGTACCTACGGCCAAAATGACCACCATAAAGCCGAGCAATACCCATAGGAGCAAAGACTGTTTTTCCGTTTGGGGGGGCGGCTGATCATTCATCGGAGTTAAGGGATTCAAGGGTTTCATCAGACTCTTCTAACTCTAAATAGTCGTCACGATTGATCCAATTCAACAGAAGCACCACCAAACCTAACATACCTGCGGAATATAAATCTCCACCCCAACTTTCATGTAACCAATGGAATACTGGGTCATTGCCTGTGCCATGAAAGTAGGTGAGTAGGCTATTGCGGATAATATTGGCTACTACACTAATAGCAATTGACCCGGCCAATAAGGAGATAATTTTACGTCGAGAGGCGATCGCACCCGTCCAGTAAAGAAGCATTAACGCTACATAAAGACTGGTAAAGAGCATTTTCAATCCCGCACAGTGGGGGGCAACTTCTACGAGTCTTCCCCCGGTGGAGAGATAAATCCCGTTTACGGTAACATCCATTCCCACAATACCAGAGAGGATAAATCCTGCCATGGTAGAAATAAAACTTTGTAAGGGGAGAATATAAGGCTCGATTAAATAAGGAATTTCTGTGGGAGTGGCTAGAACGACTAAAATAAGGGGAAAAGCTTGTAATTTCAGACCTGGAATACCCTTTAACCATAAACAAATCCCAACGAGCATCAGGGGAAAGGAGAGATTAACAATATCGGGGAGTCCAGTCATATAGAAAACTCCACCGAGTCCGAGGAAAAAACCGCCTAGGGGATGGAAGTCGTCAGGCAGTTGTGTCCATTGCTGGCGTTTTTCCCAGAAGGCAATATAGACGGCAAAGGGTAAGCCAATTAACCCATGGCTAAAGTATTCGTGTTCAATACTGATACTTTTATTGATCCAGCCATCATACCAATGGAAGAGCAAGGGGGCATAAAGAAGGATGAACAGGGCTAGGAGAGCATAATTGAGCCAAGATTTGGGTATGGAACTGGGAAAGGAAGATGGTTGAGTCATAGTGTTTTTAGGGAGTGTTTTTTTAGGGAATAGGGAGTTTTATTTAGTTGTTCTTAACTGCTAAGGAGATCGCCTCAACAACTCGCTCGATTTGCTCTAAAGTAATCCCTGGAAACATGGGTAGGGAGAGGATCGACTCACACAGTTGTTCGGCTTCAGGAAAGTCTTCCGCATGATAACCTAGATGGGCATAAGCCGGCTGTAGATGGCAGGGAACTGGATAGTGGATACCGGTTTGAATGTTAGCAAGTTTGAGTTTTTCTTGTAGCGTATCTCGGCTTAGGGGACAGCTTTCTAAGAGGCGAATCACATAGAGGTGATAAACATGGCCGGTACCACTGAAGTTGGAGATCGGGACAATACCGGATGCAGCCAAGGGAGCGAAGAGGCGATCGTATTGTTGTGCGGCTTGGTTGCGCTGTTGGTTCCAGGTGAGCAAGTGGGGTAACTTCACGTTCAGAATAGCGGCCTGGAGGGTATCTAAACGGCTATTAGTTCCCAGTTCGGTGTGGTAATATTTGCGCGGCGCGCCGTAATTTCTTAGCGTTTTCATGTTGCTGTCCACCTCTGGATCGTTGGTTAAGACCATGCCTCCATCTCCAAATGCGCCAAGATTTTTACTTGGATAAAAGCTATAGGCAGCCGCTTTGCCTACAGAACCTGCCGTATACCCTTCTCGATGGGCCAAATGTGCTTGGGCAGCATCTTCAAAGATAAACAGATTATGGGTTTGGGCAAAGTCTAGGATGGCTCTGGGGGAGACCATTTGACCATAGAGATGAACGGGGAGAATGGCTTTAGTTTTGGGACTAACTAGCTTTTCGGCTGCTTGCAGATCAATTAGGGCACTCTTTGGATCGCAGTTGGCTAAAATGGGGGTTGCTCCTGAGTGTAGAACACCGATGAGGGTGGCGATGAAGGTGTTGGCTGGTAAGATAATTTCGTCTCCAGGTTGAATGCCACAGGCTTTTAAGCCAAGGGCGATCGCATCGGTTCCACAAGCGACTCCAATACCATACTGAACTCCCGATTTTTGAGCAAATGCGACTTCAAAGTCTTTGACAGCTTGACCCAAGATAAAGTCGCCTTGCCGCAGAACAGCTAACATGGCTTCATCAAACTGGGTTTTCAGAGGTTGGTGTTGGATCGAGAGATCCACAAAGGGAATGGTTGCAGACGATGGGTTCATTCGCTAATGACAATCACAGGTTTAATCTTTTCCGAGTTTGGCATTAAGGGATAGAAAGTGGCAAATTACTGGAGTTTGTAATGTGCTGATATCAAAATTTATCGTTTTTGGGAGAGTATTAGATGGACTATAAGACAGCTTGTGAGTTTGCGATCGCCCAAGGGTTACCCACTGGCGAAAATCCTGATGCATTTTTGCTACGCCTGCAAGCGGGAGAGCCACCCGTTCCGGGGCAAGTTACGTCTTTACTATTAGCACTCAGTATTATTGCGGAACAATCCCAGGAGCAGCAGTTATTAGAGCGGCACTTGGTATGTGCCCTGCATCGGTTAGCGATGGAAAGTCGCCAGGCTTTTGTGCAACATAAACAGTCCGGTCTCATTTGGCCGCCCTTGTTAGACCAGGATCTGACCCGGATCGCGATCGCCGTGGGGAAAATTTTCGCCCCCCAGCAGGCGATCGCCCTTCGTCCTGGACAATAACAGCTATTCCCGATTGTTCGGATGAAATTGATCCTGAAAAAAATTTGCCTTTTGTTAACCTGATTTTGACCAAATCTTAGTAAAAATCATAAGAACCTGTAGCAGTCTTTAAACCTTGAATAGACTCCTAGGATATTCCCTTAATGGCAATCTAGATCGCTGAATTCAAAAAAATACAGTTTTCTTAAACTTCTGCTATAGTTGAAATAGGTGGTCTCTAATAGGTGCTAAGAAGAAAATTGAACTATCCTCCCTTGACTGGATACCCCTGGCAAGGCTTGTGGTATCTGGAAATGAAACTCAAGCGTAGACGTAAGTCTGACCCCACGATCTCCTGGGTGGATGGCTGTGAACCCCCTAGTCCGATCTGACCGGTCTGTAACTGTTAGGTTTGCCCTACCCTCAACTGAAGTTGGCAAACTGGGCCGGTCAATCAGCTAAATACAGCATATTCCGCTTTGCGGACATAAACACCCTAGGCAAACGCTTGTAGTATTCACGCTTGGAGCCTTTGAGTGCGTTCCTCATAGCAGAAGGACTGTAAGTCTTGAACATAATCCCTGGGAAAGAAAACCCCAAGGTAAATAGACAGTGATTTAGCTGCTCAGAAATCTAACCCTAATAAGCTTTAACGATCTCTAAAAATCCAGGGATATAAACCCAAAGCTCGCTAGAAATAGTTTTCTAGACATGGTTTTTGAGGATATTTTCCCATGATTACAAAAAACTGGAAGGGATAAAAACTCCAGAATTGGGGTCTATTTTTCCTGGAAATTCTCGATCCCTGGCTCAAAGAACGATAGAGAATCGGTATCCCAATCAAGCAGATTAGAAAATCGGAGAATTCATCATGTCTCGCTTACTCAAAAACAAAATTGCACCTGCTCCTTTACCCACAGAAATTAGTGTAGTCGATCTGATTGATGGCTACTTTACCGCCTACAATTCAGCTCGACTGCGGGAAATTTGCCACTTGCTCACCCAGAAAGTTATGCAGCCGGGAGTCACCGTCGGTGTAAGTCTCTCTGGAGCCATGACTCCAGCCGGATTTGGGGTGGGCATCTTAGCACCTCTGATGCAACAAGGCTATATTGATTGGATGATTAGCACGGGAGCTAATTTATATCACGATCTGCATTATGGTTTGGGAATGAGTCTGTATGCAGGCAGTCCCTTCTTAGATGATGTGAAATTGCGAGACGAGGGACATATCCGCATTTATGACATTGTATTCGACTACGATGTGCTGTTAGAGACCGATGCCTTTATCCGCCAAACTTTGAAAGCGCCAGAATTCCAAAAAAGGATGGGAACGGCTGAATTTCACTATCATTTGGGTCGATATATCTGGGAAATTGAACAACGTTTAGGCATTGAAAATCCTTGCTTACTCTCCACAGCCTATGAATGTGGCGTTCCCATCTATACATCTTCTCCTGGAGATAGTTCCATCGGTATGAATGTGGCTGCCTTAGCGTTAGAGGGATCGGAGTTAATGCTTGATCCAGCCATTGATGTCAATGAAACCGCAGCCATTGTCTATGGTGCTCGGAATTCTGGTATTCCCGATGTGATGGGGAGAAGTGCGGCGTTGATGATTGGTGGAGGTTCGCCGAAAAACTTCCTGTTGCAAACTCAACCCCAGATTCATGAGGTTTTAGGTTTAGAAGAGCGAGGTCATGATTATTTTATCCAGATTACCGACGCTCGCCCCGATACTGGAGGATTATCGGGGGCAACTCCTTCAGAAGCTGTGAGTTGGGGGAAAGTAGACCCAAATGAATTGCCCAATAGTATTGTTTGCTATACCGATAGCACGATCGCCCTACCCTTGATTAGCTCTTATGTGAGCAAAAAGTCTACACCCCGTCCCCTGAAACGGCTATACGATCGCCGTCAGGAGTTATTAGACCATTTGAAGGCAGAGTATCAAGCTCAACAAAAGGCTCCTGTAGTGGCTCAACCGAAAGAAATGAGTGCTGCTGCTCCGGTTTCTACTTATCCGTGCGGCACTCCTATCCGTAAATAACGTCACCATTTGAAGAATAACCTTTTCTTCACCTTAATCCTTCTCTATTTTCTGGAGAAGGATTTTTTTAGCTCGATGCCCCGCTTCTGTGACTTTTGCACAGTGCGATCGCTAAAATATTTAAAACTTAGTCTCTATCCTGTTGTCCCAAGTAATGTACCTGTATCACAAACGTAATGAGTCAATATGTAGCGCTTCGCGCTAGGGAATAGGGAATAGGGAATAGCTTGTATGGCTTAGGTTCTAAGGTTTCAAGCTGTACCTCATAGAAACGCTATATTCGTAAAGAAACTCGAAAGCTTGAGAATAAAATACGGTATTTGATCCTAATATTCAACACTTTTGGGAAATAATATTACTATTGGATTGATTGTTTCTATTTTTGAGGATAGCATCCCGTACCCTATCCTCTTTTTTTCGATACTACGCTAACATTCAATACTTCTGGGGAAACGATTTTTCATGATCTCAAGATTAATTCACGAACTCACCATCGCGGAAGCGTCCAGAGGTTCGCTGACCATTAGGAGAAATAAGGACACCTTGACCATGGGGAATACCGCCCCTTAATTCTCCTTCATATCTTGTACCATCGGGAAAGACACATTGCACATTAGCATCTAATGCTTCATTAAAAAAACGACCTTGACAACGGGTTCCATCCGGACGAATGAGTGCACCTTGACCAAAGGGTTCACCCGCAAAAAATTCTCCTTCATAGCGACTTTGATCGGGATAAACAAACCGTCCTCTGCCTTCAGGCTGACTGCTGGTTACATTGGTACTGAGATTCGTGACTAATCCAAAGGTTCCCTCATAGTATTTGCCATCAGGAAATACAGCGCGGCCATTCTTTAAAATTCCGTTTTCAAACACTCCTTCTAGACGGGCATCATCAGCTTTAATAAAGACTCCTCGACCGTGGGGTTTACCGTTGAGAAAGCCGCCTTGATAGCGATCGCCTTCTGCATGGACATAAACCCCTTGACCATTAGGTAATCCTCCCTGAAGTTCCCCCTGATAATTATCTCCATTGGGATAATTACATTTTGCTATCCCATTGGCCACTCGAGGAAGACAAGAGGGCGTTAGCTCTTCGTCTGGTGTGCCAAGAGAATCTCCTCCCGATTGGGCGATCGCCCCCTCGATCATCAGTGTCATACTTAAACCACTCAAACTTAATGCAGCTAAACAAGAATATCCCCAGGTTTGTAAGGATCTCACCATAAGCTTTAGGCAGGATTGATTAGTGTTCACCAGTACCCTCATAATCTTACTTCCAGTCTAAAATAATAGCGACCAATTGATGAGCCATTATATCTCCGGGGGTAAGGGAGCAGCCCCCACTGCACGGGTCACTTCTTGCCCATTCTCTTCTAAAACGACCACCGGTTCGGCCGGAGTATAGACATCAATATTTTTCACATACACCGAACCACCGCCGATATAATCCCCTACTCCTACATAACGGGTGTCTTCACCAGGAGATTTAACAATGGCCTTCACCACCTGTCCCACTTGTACCACAGCCGACACTTCCACCGCTCTAGCCGTATTCGGAGGCGGTGGCCCCATTGGCCCTGCTGGGGCAGCAGGTACGGGTTGAAACCTCGGATCGATCCCTAAATTTGGGGGCGGTTCCAGTTCCGGCAGTTCTGGTATCGATAGAGGCGTAATTGTAGGAATTGCTGGTGCTACTGCTTCATTATCTGAGACTCCACCAGCATTATTAGGAGGTGTAGGAGGTGTAGGCGGCGGGGAAGCTTCGACGATAATGGGCGGTATACCCCCTGCTGGACCGCCATTGTCTGCTCCACCATTTTCTGAGCCTCCGGTAATAATAATGCCCGGAGGATTAAAGGGATCTTTTTGCCCTGTTGTATTGCTCACAGACTGTACTCGATCTTCAACATTGGTGGATTGTTCTAGAGTCGATTGGGGGGGAGGTGGGGCGGGCGGTTCTTGCGCTTCCGGTTCCTCTTCTTCTGGAAACACTTCTGCCGGAGCTTCGCCTTCAGTTCCTTCAGGGTCAGTTCCTTCAGGGGGAGTGGTTTGGGGTACAGCCGCTACGGGTTCTGGTGGGGGGGCTTCTGCGGCAGGTTCGTCTCCACCACCTCCAATTAAACCACAACTGGATAAGCCTAGGGTTAAGACACTAAGGAATAGGACTAAGAATGATGGACGCATGGAAACCCCCCACGATTAGCACGATTAGCTGACGATTGAGCAACTGGGTTAATGGTACTGCTATTTTAGGCTGATTTTTGGTTAATGACCAAGATCTAGGGAATTAGGGAATAGGCAACAAGGAGTTTCTCCGCGTCCCCGTGTCTGGAGCGTCTCCCCATCCCCCTATCTCCCCATCTCCCCATCAAGAGACTGGGCAATAGGGGCAACAGACTCAGATCTCTGTCATCATCACTTTTTTCAACCGCTCTAGACCTTTTTTGACCTGGCGAGAGACAGTAACGGCGCTAATACCCATCCGTTCAGCCGTTTCTTTTTGGGTGAGGTCGTAGAGAAAGACAAATTCCAAGACTTTGCGGGTACGATCTTCCAAGTTGACTAGGGCTTGTTGGAGACGGATTTGGTCTTCCATGGCTAACTGGAAACTGCGATAGCGATGGTCGGGAACCAGTTCCCCTAAACTGGTGGCTTGTTCGCCTTCATCTGTGACGGGGGCATCTAGACTGAGTAGTGAGCGATTTTTAGAGGCGAGTTTCACGTCGTGCCATTCTGCTACCGATAAGCCCATAGCTTCAGCGATTTCTAGATCTTTGGGATAGCGGTTGAGTTTAATTTGTAAATCCCGAATCGTACTTTCAGCTTGGCGCTGTATCGTTAACCAGCGCCGAGGAATACGGACAGTATTGCTGCGATCGCGCAAATAATGTTGGATTTCACCCCGAATGTAAGGAATTGCGAAAGAACTAAAAGCATGGCCTTTGCCCAGTTCAAATCGTTCTATAGCTCGAATGAGACCAATACACCCAACTTGAAGTAAATCATCGTATCCTTCACTGCATTGGTGCATCCAGTGATGGGCTTCTTTCCTAACTAAACCAATATTCGATTTGACAATTTTATTCCGCAATTCTAGCGAAGGATTTTGTTGATAAGCTGAGAGGGCATCAATATTCTCATATTTTATATCTTGGGAAGCTGGAGTTGCCATAATCTGAGTTGGGTTTTGGTAGATGGTTGAAAGTTAGAACATTAATTTACGAGGTCATCCTAAAATACGATTAATATAGCACTCACTGTATATTCTAAAGATTTTTGTTATTTAGGCTATGATTTCACCATAGACCTAACTGTGTTCTTCATCACAATCTTGAGGTTAAGGATTACTCGCGATCATTTGCACCCTGCTTCTGATATGGGAATTGAGGGATAAGAAGCTTAATCCCTGAATTTAACTTTCCCATTCCTAGCCTATCAAGCATCTTCCCTTGGAGGCAAGAAAATTTTTCTGTAGAGCAACATTAAGCAACATATTGTATACTTTCTGAAAGCTCTTACTCCTATACTATGACTATACTATGACGGGTT
Organism: Roseofilum sp. Guam; assembly: GCF_017746735.1. Lineage (NCBI taxonomy): Bacteria > Bacillati > Cyanobacteriota > Cyanophyceae > Desertifilales > Desertifilaceae > Roseofilum > Roseofilum sp. Guam. The sequence goes on from NZ_JAGHZN010000041.1 coordinate 20,560, forward strand.
TTGCGGTCGATCGCCCCCACATTACAGCTATTCTTGCCATGAGTGCCGATGGCAAAATCTCCAATATAGACCGTTCTCCTGCCCGATTTGGTTCTACGGCGGATAAAGCCCATCTCGAACAACAAATTGCCAAAGTGGATGCTGTCTTATTCGGTGCAGGAACCCTACGTGCCTATGGCACAACTTTAAGTATTTCCGATCCCCAACTTCTACAGCAACGCCAGCAACAGCAAGAGCCGCCCCAACCCGTACAAATTGTAGTGTCTCAAACTGGCAATCTTGATGCTTCCTATCGCTTTTTTCAACAATCCGTTCCCCGATGGCTGCTCACCACCCCAGAGGGAGCCATTCCCTGGCAAAATCAACCCGAATTAGCGCCACAATTTGACCGCATTCTCACCGCTCCTACCCATGAAGGGGGCTTTTATTGGAATGGGATTTTTGTCCAGTTCGCCCAATTGCAACTCAAGCGCTTGGCTATCCTCGGAGGAGGAGCGCTAGTCGCAAGTTTACTCGCGGGAGATTGGATTGATGAATTATGGTTAACCGTATGCCCAGTCCTTTTAGGTGGCGCAACCGCCCCTACTCCGGTAGATGGGTTAGGCTTAAGTGTACCCAAATCCCTAACTCTCCTCTCGGCTCACCCTGTAGGACAAGAGGTGTTTTTACACTATCAATTAAATTAGGTAATAGGTAATGGGTAATAGGAGAGGATGGGGCGGATAGTCGATTACCCTAATTGTTTAATTGTTTAACTATTAATGATTAATGATTGAGTTGTCTCATGCGTCAATATTCAATTCGCTGGATTTCACAAATTTCTGAAGTGCCTCAACAGGAATGGGATGTTTTGGCGCAACCGTTGAAAACACCGTTTTTAGAGTGGGAATGGTTGCATAATATGGAAGCGTCGGGGAGTGCTACGGCGCAAGCGGGTTGGCAACCTTGTCATTTAACCGTGTGGCACGATCGCACTCTGGTCGCTGCGGCTCCCTTATATGTTAAAGGTCACAGCTATGGTGAGTTCGTCTTCGATCACCAATGGGCAGATCTCGCTTATCGTCTGGGAATTGAATATTATCCGAAGTTGTTGGGGATGAGTCCGTTTACACCCGCATTGGGCTATCGGTTTTTGGTCGATCCTACCGAGGATGAGGAGAGCTTAACGGAGATTATGGTCGCTGCCATTGATCAATTTTGCGATCGCCACGATATTTCCGGCTGTAACTTCCTCTATGTTGACCCCAAATGGAAACCGATGATTCAAAAATATGGCTTTTCTGGCTGGTTGCACCATAGCAGTATTTGGCATAATCAAGGCTTCCAGACGTTTGATGATTATTTGGGCATGTTTAATGCCAATCAACGGCGCAACATTAAACGCGAGCGTAAAGCCATTCAAAAAGCCCAATTAACCATGAAAGTCCACAATGGAGAAGAGATTACCCATAATCTGCTCTCGGATATGTACCATTTTTATAGCCATCACTGCGATCAATTTGGCTGGTGGGGGAGCAAATATTTAACCAAGACTTTTTTTGAGCGCCTTTACGATCGTTATCGCCATCGCCTGGTATTAAGTGCTGCTTATCGAGAGGGGAACGATCGCAAACCGGTGGGGATGTCTTTTTGTGTCACTAAAGCCGATCAACTTTATGGACGCTATTGGGGCAGTTTTGAAGAATTGGATTGTCTGCACTTTAATGCTTGTTATTATACACCCATTGAATGGGCGATCGCCAACGGCATTCAACGCTTCGATCCCGGTGCTGGAGGACGACACAAGAAGCGGCGCGGCTTCCCCGCGACTCCTCACCATAGCCTGCATCGATTTTACAATCAACGATTAATGCAAATCATGAAAACCCACATCGATCAAATCAATGAAGCCGAGCAATTACAAATTGATGCGATTAATGAAGAGTTACCGTTTAATCAGACTCAAGACTGGGTTCAACATCCGTATTAAGGATAGAATGCAAAGTGCCGTTATGGGTGGATAGGGGGAGTAAACAACAGACTTGATGGAGCTTTTCGCTATTTTAGCGATCGTTAAAAACAGTCATTCATGGATCTCATAGAAGAGAAAAGTGCTGTAATGTCTTGACGGCTATAGAACTTGACCGATCGCCCGAATCCCCTCTTCGATCTGAATTTCATTAAGCTGAGAGTAACCAAAAATAAACTCTCCTGAGTTAGGAGCAGCTAAATAATAACCTTGGGCGCTGATCAAGCCGATATCGACACTTGCTGCCCGTTGAATGATGAGATCGTCCGGCCAATCGGTTTCTAATTTCGCCATTAAATGAATCCCCGCATTCTCTCCCAAAATCGTTACTCTGCTTCCAAAAGTCTTGTTCAACGCTTGTACCAATACTTGGCGACGCTGATCGTAAAGATGTCGCATTCGTCTGATGTGTCGTTCAAAGTGACCTTCGGTAAAGAAATCGGTGAGGGCATATTGGTCTAGCATCGAACAATGGCGATCGCATAACCATTTCGCCCGACTCACCAGGGGTATCCAAGCCGTTGGCACGACCAGATAACCCAGGCGTAACGAGGGAAAGAGAATTTTGGAAAAAGTCCCCACATAAATGACGGTGTTGTGGCGATCGAGTCCTTGCAAGGCAGGAATGGGGCGATCGCCATAACGATATTCACCATCATAGTCATCTTCGAGGATGAGGGTTTCGGTTTGTTGCGCCCATTGCAGCAGAGCGAGTCGTCGAGAAAGCGAGAGAGTTGCCCCAGTAGGAAATTGATGGGACGGAGTGACATAGACAAATTTGAACCGATGGCGATCGCGATCCAGTAGATCGACCTGCAACCCTTCAGCATCCACAGGAATCGGTTGCAGGTTCGCCCCTTGTCCTGTAAAGCAATACCGCGCCCCCAAGTAACCCGGATCTTCGATTGCCACCCAATCTCCCGGATCGAGGGTGAGGCGGGCAATTAAATCGAGAGCTTGTTGAGACCCGTTAACCATCATGACCTGTTCGGGAGTGCATCGAACCGCGCGAGAACGCCCCAAATAATTGGCGATCGCCTGTCTGAGGGGCATATATCCCGCTGCATCAGAACTGTAATCCATCAGGGTTGAGGAGGTGCGGCAATGGCGGGCTAAGAGTCGCCGCCACAGATCCATGGGAAACAAATCCGCAGCCGGATTGCCATAGCGAAAGCTAATCCGGTATTGAGGATCGGGGCCTTCGAGCGATCGTCCTGCTAGTAGATGTGTGGCGAATCGAGATAGTCGCGTGAGATCGGATGATTCAGATGCCCCCTGCTCCACAGAGTTGGCGTGTAAATAGGCTTCGGGGAGTTGAGCGCAAACAAATGTGCCCGATCCTCGACGGGTCTCTAAGTATCCCTCGCTTGCCAGTTGATCGTAGCTCTCGGTTACAGTGACTCGCGAGATATTCAGGGACTGAGCTAATTGTCGAGAGGGGGGTAATTTTTGGTTGGGCTGAAGGCGTTGCTGCAAGATAGCACGGCGTAATTCTTCCGCAAGTTGCTGATATAAGGGAATGGCAGAGGTGCGATCGAGGGACAGAACTAAATCCATAGTAGATCGATTGAACTCAAAAAATTGGACTGATCTAAAAACCATAAATTGGCTATTGTTCGAGACCAATTTAGGCTCTATCTTAATCCTCATCAGCATCCAATCAATCTGGAGATCTACCTATGTCCACTACAAAACCGCTGCAAGTGACCGATCGCTCTGCCGTGAAACGTAATCCCAAACGGGGATGCTACGATCGCGCTACAATCGAGCAAATTTTGGATGAAGCACTGGTCATTCACGTTGGTTTTATTGCCCAGGATCAACCCTTTGTGATTCCGATGAGCTATGGACGAGATGGCGATCTCCTCTATATCCACGGAGCTGTAGCCAGTCGAATGCTCAAGAATTTAGAGCAGGGCATTGAGATTTGCGTCAGTGCCACGATATTGGACGGCATTGTTATTGCGCGATCGCTCTTTCACCATTCCATGAATTATCGCTCGGTGATGTTGTTTGGTCGTGCCACATTGGTTGACGATGAGCAGGAAAAACTGCACGCTCTCAAGGTGCTATCCGAACATATTGTCCCCGGACAATGGGAACAAGCCCGCCAACCGACACCTGCTGAAATGAAGGCAACAACGGTATTGGCTTTCCCCATTGAAGAAGGCTCTGCCAAAGTCCGCAGTGGCGATCCCAAGGATGATGCTGCCGACTATGAGCTACCGATCTGGGCCGGACAATTACCCCTAAAACTTACCCCTGGCGTTCCTATTCCCGATTCTCAACTGCGATCGGATATTGTCGTCCCTGAGAATGTGTTGAATTATCATCGAGGAGTATAACTTTAGATTGCCCTGTTTTGGTGCGCTATTGCGGAGCAATAGCGTATAAACTCGAAGCATTTGCCAGTTTCTACGGGCCAGATTTCTATCAACTCCCGCGCAATACTGAACAGATGACCTTAACCAAAACGACCTGGAGAATGCCCGATGAAGTGCCCTGTACCAAATCTGGCTTAGTTCCTTTACGCGCAGGGCAGGAAATGACCTGGCAAATGGTTTGATGTAGTACATTAGTTCCGTAATATCGGTTTTAGTGCCATGTTGCCTGAGATATCGCTAATCCAATCGAGATAAACTTGCTCGGTGTCAATTGTGAAATTACTTTTCGTTTGCAGTAAAAATCAGCTACGCAGTCCTACAGCCGAAGCAATATTCGCCGAGTACAAAGGATTAGAGGTCGATTCAGCAGGAATAGATCGAGGAGCTGAAATCATTCTGGGTACTGAAGAGATCGAGTGGGCCGATATGATTTTTGTGATGGAGCAGTCTCATCGCAGAAAACTCTCAAAAAAATTCCAGCCGTGGCTCAAGAATAAACGAGTAGTCTGCTTGGATATTGCTGATGAGTACGAATATATGGAGCCAGCGTTAGTAGAATTATTGAAGAGGAAAGTTCTACCTCTGCTGGGAACTTTTTGAGGAGGAAGCCTTGCGTTGTTGCCTGTGATATCAAGTCCGTTGAATCAATTTATAGTGGCAGGTTGGAATACCCAGTTGGCGATCGCTGGCTATAATGAGGCTGGAATGACAAAGATTCCTCACTCATCTCGGAAAGCGACAAAAAAGGGGTAGCCATGGGACAAGATGCGATCGCACTATACGAACCGATTAACACCCTGAAACAGATTGGTGAAGATATTTGGATTGTTGATGGCCCAATTGTACGGATGTCACTGTATGGGGGAAAGATTCCTTTTCCAACCCGCATGACCATCGTGCGGTTGAGCAACAGCGAGCTATGGTGCCATTCACCCACAGAATTGACTCCAGAACTCAAAGCTCAAATTGACTCCCTTGGCTCAGTGCGCCACCTCATTTCACCCAACAAAATTCACTATACTTATATTGCTTCCTGGGCTAAAGCTTATCCAGAGGCGATCGCATGGGCATCCCCAGGTGTACGCGATCAGGCAGCACAGCAGAAAATTGAAGTTAGTTTTAATGCCGACTTGGACAATGAACCGCCACTTGAGTGGGCCGCAGATTTAGACCAATTATTCTTTCGCGGCATTCGATTTATGGAGGAAGTGGTATTTTTTCACCCCAAAAATTCGACTCTCATTCTTACCGATCTGATTGAAAACTTTGAACTCAATAAAGTGAATAAGTGGTTTGGGTTGCTCATTAAATTAATTGGTGTTGCCGATCCTGACGGCAAAACCGCATTGGATTTGCGAATTACATCTTGGGGACAAAAAGACCAGTGCCGTAGCTGCTTCAAGCAAATGGTTCAGTGGCACCCGGAAAAAATTATCATCGCTCACGGCCGTTGGTATGAGAATAATGCTTTGGCTGAGTTGCACCGTGCTTTTCGCTGGCTTGATTGATTAACTTTCAGACAACTGATTCAACAGGCTTGATGTGATATGTGGCCAGATTATATAGCAAATGTAATTCCATTTAGAAATGGAATTACATTTAAGGAGACTCTGTTACAGCTGTTACCTTACTACTCCTTCCGTGAGGGTTTCAAAAAACATGGCATTACCAATCCAGAGGAAAGGTACGCTCTAGTGAACTTAGTTGCTATTCTGAGCAATGATAAGTATATTGACTATCCCAAGGTACCTGAGTTGGATCTAGACAATGCTGATGATGACATTTGTCGCGCAGAGGCATATTGGACAGATAGGGGCAGATATTACTGGTTTGATTTTGACATATTGGATCGCGATCGCCACATTTTACCGTTGCGCGCTGTGTTTAATAGAAGAGATGCTGACTATGAGAATCCCATTTGGGGAGTCGCATGGGATCGTAATACCGGCACGGAAGTAGTTCATTTCAGCAATATTGGCAAGAATACAGGAAAGATAGAGATGATCTCCCTGCAGCACATTGACTCATATCAACCCTACAATCCTTGGTTCCTCGATCAATTTGGTTCTAGTATTTGTTGTAGTACATCAGAGGAGTGGACTCAGGCTTTAGAAATAGAGGCTCAACCTTCTTATACAATTTACTTAGCCCGAATTTTTGAGTTAGAAAAATTAATCCGATTCGCACTCCAATGGTGTGCTGATTATATCTTTGACGATTTGTCTGACATGGTAATAGCTTATAAAGATTTAATGACCATGGTTTCTAAAGAAAAATTCTGTCGAGAACAGTTCGGAAATATAGAAGAAAACGATCCCGATCGAATTGCATTACTAGGGAACCTATGTCTTGTACGAGAGTACGAGATAGAATCTGGATTTGAGAATGTATTAGGCGGAGATTCTCGGAGAAAGGTTTATTTCTTTTCTAAACTGCCAGAGGACTCTTTTAGTATCGATAATATAACCCATATTCGATGGAAATTTTTATTCTATTTCGCCCACGATTACTTAAGCCAGTATTATAATCTGGAGTACAGTCTAACTCTTGAGGAGGAAGACGGCGAATACTCTGATGAAGTGAGGGCTTCTTCGGATAAAGTTACTCGTTATTCGGCTTCATACAGACATCGCTTTGAAAGTATTGAGGGACTAGCTATCTGGTTTGAGCAGAGGTTCTGGAACATCAAGAAGGAACAGATCCATATCTTTTTGAATTCTATCTCGGCGAAACTCAACCCATCAGGTTATCCCATAAGTGCCTATGAACTCAATGATGGAGATAGAAACGAGAACTACCAGCATACTGTTTATGCTATTGTTGCCACATCATGCTTGATACTTGTTGTCAAAGACTGGGGAGATCTTTAGTTGTTAAATATTAAAGATTATCGACTCTTATTGCAGGAGATAACATAGAAAATGGTTTGATGTTCTTTCATCGGGGTTGAGTAGAGTAGCCATATGGAAAATATGGGCGATCTTTTGGGCGTAAGTCATGGTTTTAATCTCCTGAATAGTATAATTCTGGATCGATAGCATAACTTTGATTGTTCTCTTCCAATGCGCGATCGCCCTACTTCTTAACCCACAGCAACAGCGCAAATATCCCCAGGAGCAAGGCCTCAGTCCCCAACAGTCCGTTCAAGGTTTGGGCATCTTCAGGCTGGAGGATAAACTGCGATCGCCACATCGTATACGGTAAAAATTGTAGTCCGATAATCCCACTAAACACCAGCCACACCGACCAGCCTAAACCTCGCCAGAGGGCGATCGCTGATTGTGCCTGTGAAAATTCATAATGTCTTAAGGTTTTTTGGGCGTTCCGGTTGCGTAAAATCATCCCATACAGAAGAGATTTAGCATGGCACAATCAAGCAAATTTTGGGACAAAATCGCCCAGGGTTATGCCCAACAACCGATCGCCGATGAAGCATCCTACCAGAAGAAACTGCAAGTCACCCGCGACTATTTTCGGCCCGATATGGAAGTGCTGGAAATTGGCTGTGGTACAGGTTCAACGGCTTTGCTGCATGCGCCCTACGTTAAACATATTTGTGCTATTGACTTTTCAGCTCAGATGATTGCGATCGCCCAAGAAAAAGCCACCCATCAAAACATTACCAATGTCACGTTTGAACAGGCAAGCATTGATGAGTTAAATATTCCCCCACAAACCCTAGATATGGTCTTAGGTTTAAGTATTTTGCACCTCTTAGAAGATAAAGAAGCAACGATTGCCCAGGTCTACGAGATGCTCAAGCCTGGGGGACTTTTTGTCACTAGTACGGCCTGTTTGGGGGATGGGATGCCCTGGTTTAAGTTAATTGCTCCCATTGGCAGAAGATTGGGCTTTTTCCCTTTGGTCAAAGTTTTTACGGTACAAAATTTAATCGATAGCTTGACTGATGCCGGATTTACCATTGATTACCAATGGCAACCAGCCAAAGATAAAGCAGTTTTCATCGTTGGCAAAAACCAGATGAGGAGAACTTAAGAACCTGATGCAACAGCTTACCTTAACTCGACCTGATGATTGGCATCTCCATCTGCGGGATGGTGAAGCGCTAAAAGCTGTTTTACCGCATACGGTGCGACAGTTTGCCCGCGCGATTATTATGCCTAATTTGAAGCCCCCAGTGCGATCGCTCTCCGATGCTGCCGCTTATCGCGATCGTATTCTCGCTGCCATTCCCCCAGGCAAAGAGTTTGAGCCATTAATGACACTCTACCTCACGGATAATACTAGCCCAGAAGAGATTATCAAAGCGAAGGACTCCGGGTTTGTGAAAGCAGTCAAATATTACCCCTCTGGTGCAACAACCAATTCAGAATTCGGGGTTACAGATATTCGGAAGTGCGATCGCCTCTTTGAGACCATGCAACAAGTAGACTTGCCCCTCTTGCTCCATGGAGAAGTCACCGATCCAGACGTGGATGTATTCGATCGCGAAAAAGTCTTTATCGAGCGACATTTAATTCCCCTCAAACAGCGATTTCCCCAACTTCGCGTCGTCCTAGAACACATCACCACCTCAGATGCCGTCGAATATGTCCTAGAAGCGGACAATATCGGCGCAACCCTGACTCCCCAACATCTCTTATTTAACCGCAATCGCATCTTCAAAGGCGGTATTAATCCCCACTTTTATTGCCTACCTATCTTGAAACGAGAAATCCATCGCCAAGCTCTTCTAAAAGCAGCTACATCCGGCAATCCTAAATTTTTCCTCGGCACAGATAGCGCCCCCCATACCCGCACCAGTAAAGAAAGCGCCTGTGGCTGCGCTGGTTGTTTTTCCGCCCTCCACGCCCTCGAATTATACGCAGAAGCGTTTGAGAGTGTGAATGCCCTGGACAAGCTCGAAGCATTTGCCAGTTTCTACGGGCCAGATTTTTATCAACTCCCGCGCAATACCGAACAGGTTACCTTAACCAAGACCACCTGGTGCATCCCCGATGAAGTCCCCTTTACCGAATCTGGGCTAGTACCTTTACGTGCAGGACAGGAGATGACCTGGCAGATGGTTTGATGGTGTATATTTTCGCTCCAGAGTGAAGCGAGAAAAAGCCCAGTTAGAGGAGAAATAGAGCCTCTCTCGTTAAGCGATCGCCGTGCTTTTATGCAATTATTGATTTAAAGAAACCGGGTTTCTGCCATAGACTTTCTTGCTTATCCAAGATTTGAAGAAACCCGGTTTCTAGGAACTTCGTTAGAATTACATTTTGCTCTCGCTCAAATGGTGTCGATCGTGAAATTACTTTTTGTTTGCAGTAAAAATCAGCTCCGCAGTCCTACAGCCGAAGCAATATTCGCTGAGTACGAAGGATTGGAGGTCGATTCAGCCGGAATAGATCGAGGAGCTGAAATTTCTCTCGGTACTGAAGAGATCGAGTGGGCCGATATGATTTTTGTTATGGAGCAGTCTCATCGCAAAAAACTCTCAAAAAAATTTCAGCCATGGCTCAAGAATAAACGAGTAGTCTGCTTGGATATTGCTGATGACTACGAATATATGGAACCTGCTTTAATAGAATTATTGAAGAGAAAAGTTCTACCTCTGCTGGGAACCTTTTGATCAGGCAGTAGTGCCGTGACACAGCTAAAGTAGGGCAATAGAACTTATAATAAGTATAAATGTTTAGTTAGTCCGTAGTATAAGACTTTTAATTATGAAAATAAGCTATAACCCAGAAGCAGATGTTTTAAAAGTATTTTTCCAAGACAGTGCCGTAGAAAAAAGTGATCGAGAACAACCCGATACAATTCTCAATTATGATAAGCATGGCAATCTGGTAACGATAGAAATTTTGAATGCTCGAGAGCAAGTGGAGAATCCTCAAATCGTTGAATATTCTGTAATTTCACCCCAGAGTGAAGCGAGAAAAAGCCCAGTTAGAGAAGAAGCAGAACCTCTCTCGTTAAGCGATCGCTATGCTTTTATGCAGTTGCCTTTAGCAGAACGCCGTCGGATTGTAGCAAAACAAGCTGAGGCAATGGTGGAACATTACTAACAAGAAACAGAATGGCGCGAATTTCAAGGCGGGGACATTATTAACTACTAATTCACTGTAACATTTGGTTTGTTGTGTCATTGGAAGTCTCACGAATACGCTGCTGAAAACGGGCAATAATGTCAGGACTTAATTCTGCTTCTGGCTCCACCACTTCTCGCCGATCCAAAATGGATTTAGCCTCGCTTAAGGATGCTTGCCCTACGTTTTTGAGTAAAGCATGAAAATCTTCCTGTTGTTGGTCAACTTCCTCAATAGGTAGCGATTGAACTGTGTACGCCATAGTCACTTGGCGCGTTAGTGCATAAACTATATATTGATTTAAAGAAACACCTTCATTCTCCGCCAAGTGAGTTAACTGTTGGTGGAGTGTTTCTGGTAATTGTAGTGTTAATTGGCTCATTATTAACTTCCTTCAAGTGCTAATTGGGCAACTAATTGTGCAGGAGTTATAACTTGTAAACCTAAAGACTCTCTTGCACTCCTAAAGTCACGGAGATTGGAGGTTGCAATCATTGCATTTGCATTCATTGCACAATCAATTACAAGATCATCTCCTGCGTCTGGTGAAGTGGGTCGCCACGAATAATAAATTTTCGTGAATTGAGAATAATTCAACAGAGTACCTAAAACAGGTTGTAATTCCTGCCAACGCGCGGCTGAAAGTTTACGCGATAAAACATCTTCATACTCATAAGCAAGTGCATTAGAGATATGAACCTGGATTAAGTCAGCTAACCATGCATCAATGACAAAGCCAGCAGCACTACCCTGTTTGGTTAAGCCCTCAAACACAACATTCGTATCAACGACAACACGAAATAGAGGTACAGTAAACATAAGGTTATTATAGGGCCTTATACAACAGAGGTATTATGAATATCTGATTGAAGATAATATATATTCTGATTGAAGATAATATATATATTGTAAGCCACACAAGGAAACAGAATAATGAATGACAATGTGACAACCACCAGTGGTAAATGTCCGGTGGTACACGGGGGGATGACGACAACTAGCGTGGCCAACGTAGAATGGTGGCCCAAGGCCCTCAATCTCGATATTTTGAGCCAGCACGATCGCAAAACCAATCCCATGGGGGTAGACTTTAACTATCGGCAAGAAGTGAAGAAACTGAACGTAGCTGCGCTCAAACAAGATCTACATGCCTTGATGACCGACAGCCAGGACTGGTGGCCAGCAGACTGGGGACACTATGGTGGGCTGATGATCCGCATGACCTGGCACGCAGCGGGTACCTATCGTATTGCCGATGGTCGCGGTGGTGCAGGTACCGGTAATCAGCGATTTGCACCTCTCAACTCCTGGCCGGATAACACTAACCTGGACAAGGCACGTCGTCTGCTTTGGCCAATCAAGAAGAAGTATGGTAACCAGCTCAGTTGGGCAGATCTAATTGCTTACGCAGGCACCATTGCCTATGAATCCATGGGGCTAAAAACCTTCGGCTTTGCCTTTGGACGCGAAGATATCTGGCATCCGGAAAAAGATATCTACTGGGGTGCAGAGAAGGAATGGCTCGCCCCCAGCAACAATCCCCAGAGTCGCTATTCCGGCGATCGCGATCTCGCCAATCCCCTGGCTGCCGTGATGATGGGACTGATCTATGTCAACCCTGAAGGCGTAGACGGCAATCCCGATCCTCTCAAAACCGCCCATGATGTGCGCGTGACCTTTGGTCGCATGGCCATGAACGACGAGGAAACTGTCGCCCTTACTGCTGGTGGTCACACCGTAGGCAAATGCCACGGTAACGGTGATGCTGCCTCGCTTGGCGGAGAACCCGAAGCCGCCGATATCGAAGAACAGGGCTTGGGTTGGGTCAACAAGACCAATGGTGGTATGGGTCGCCATGCTGTAACCAGTGGCATTGAAGGAGCCTGGACGACCTATCCTACCCAGTGGGATAACGGCTATTTCCAGATGCTACTCAATTATGACTGGGAACTGAAGAAAAGTCCGGCAGGTGCGTGGCAGTGGGAACCCATCAACACCAAGGAAGAAGACAAACCCGTTGATGTCGAAGACCCCACCATTCGCCGCAACCTAGTCATGACCGATGCTGATATGGCCATGAAGATGGACCCTGAATATCGGCAGATTTCTGAACGGTTTTACCGCGACCCCGAATACTTCTCTGAAGTCTTTGCACGGGCATGGTTCAAACTGACCCACCGCGATCTGGGGCCAAAAACTCGTTACATCGGCCCTGATGTGCCGCAAGAGGACTTAATCTGGCAAGACCCGATTCCTGCCGGAAACACTGACTACGATGTTCAGGCAGTCAAAGACAGAATTGCCGCCAGTGGTCTGAGCATTAGCGAAATGGTCTCTACTGCCTGGGATAGCGCCCGAACCTTCCGGGGATCGGACAAGCGCGGGGGGGCTAACGGAGCAAGGATTCGTCTGGCCCCGCAGAAGGATTGGGAAGGCAATGAACCGGTGCGTTTGGCTAAAGTGCTGGCTGTCCTGGAACGCATCGCGGCCGATACGGGTGCCAGTGTTGCCGATGTCATCGTCCTCGCCGGTAACATGGGTATCGAACAGGCGGCCAAGGCTGCTGGTTTTGAGGTTACGGTTCCTTTCTCCCCAGGTCGTGGCGACGCAACGGAGGAGATGACCGATACCGAATCGTTTGCGGTGCTAGAACCGCTCCATGACGGTTACCGTAACTGGCTCAAGCAGGACTATGCTGTCAGCGCCGAAGAGTTGATGCTCGATCGCACCCAACTGTTAGGTTTAACTGCTCCTGAGATGGTGGTGCTGGTTGGCGGTCTGCGCGTACTGGGAACCAACTATGGTGGTACTAAGCACGGTGTGTTCACGGATCGCGAAGGCGTATTAACCAACGACTTTTTCGCGAACCTAACGGACATGAACTACCTGTGGAAGCCGGTTGGTCAGAACCTGTATGAAATCTGCGATCGCAAGACTGACCAGGTGAAATGGACAGCGACACGAGTGGATCTGGTCTTCGGCTCCAACTCAATCCTTCGTTCCTATACCGAAGTTTATGCCCAGGATGACAACAAAGCCAAGTTCGTGCAAGACTTCGTGGCAGCTTGGACAAAGGTCATGAATGCTGACCGCTTTGAATTAGCCTAACTCTCAGGATGCCTTCCCAGGCTGTTTATGTAAAGATCGTCAGTTTTGGATAAGCTGAAACCCTTATTTCTGTTCTTGGCTGTACTTCCTCTCCTTCATCAAATCAGCCACAAAATGCCCTTAACCAAAACTGACGTTATCTAATGATCGCAACTTGATATGGCTTTTTAATGGTTAATTTGTAAGGATTTAATCCGATCGCGCAATTGGGCTGCTTTTTCAAACTCTAAGTTCTGGGCAGCGTGTTTCATCTCCGTTTCTAATTGCACAATCAGTTCTGGAATCTCTTCTAACGGGACTGCATCTTGAGCAACTTGACCGGGGTCTACCCCCTGGGCATTGAGGCGACGAGAGATGTCTAGAAACGCCAGGATGCTGTTGTCGGCAGATTTTTTGATCGGTTTGGGGGTAATGCCATGGAGTCGATTGTGGGCCATTTGAATGCCGCGACGACGTTCGGTTTCGGCGATCGCCTTTTCCATACTGTCTGTCAGGCGATCGGCGTATAAAATTGCTTGTCCATTTACGTGACGCGCCGCCCGACCGATGGTTTGAATCAGGGAACGATAGGCCCGTAGAAAGCCTTCTTTATCGGCATCCAAAATAGCGACTAGGGACACTTCCGGTAAATCCAAACCTTCTCGCAATAAATTCACCCCAATTAAAACATCAAATTTCCCTTCCCGTAAGTCTTGTAAAATTTCAATCCGCTCAATGGCTTGAATCTCGGAATGCAGATAGCGCACCTCAATAGAGCGCTCTTGTAAATAGGTGGTTAAATCCTCCGCCATCCGTTTGGTTAACGTCGTTACTAACACCCGTTCTTTGCGCTTAACTCGTGCTTTAATTTCACCAAGCAAATCATCAATTTGTCCTTCTATGGGACGAACTAAAACTTCTGGATCAATTACTCCTGTAGGGCGAATAATCTGCTCAATAATTCGGTCTTCCGATAGGTCTAATTCCCAATCTCCGGGAGTGGCGGAAACAAAGACACATTGATTGACTTTTTGCCAGAACTCTTCCGCTTTCAGGGGGCGATTATCAGCGGCACTAGGGAGGCGAAAACCATGATCGATTAATACCATTTTTCGCGCGCGATCGCCGTTATACATGGCTCTGATTTGGGGCACGGTGACATGGGATTCATCAATCACCAAGAGCCAATCTTCTGGGAAATAATCGACTAAACACTCTGGGGGTTCTCCTGGTTGCCGATTGGCTAAATAGCGGGAATAGTTTTCCACTCCATTACAATAGCCGACTTCTTGTAATAACTCCACATCATAACGGGTGCGCTGATCTAAGCGTTGGGCTTCCACTAATTTCCCAGCGGTTTCTAAGTGTTGAACGCGCTCTTTTAATTCCACCCTAATGTGTTCGCAAGCGATGTCAACTTGCTCCTTGGGGGTGACAAAGTGACGAGCGGGATAAATACTCAGACTATTGCACGACTCCAAGGCATTTCCGGTAGTCGGATCGATATAGTAGATGCGATCGATTTCATCGCCGAAAAACTCAACCCGAATAATTCGGTCTTCATAGGCTGGGGCAATTTCTAAAATATCGCCTTTCACCCGAAAATTTCCGCGACTTAGTTGGGTATCATTGCGGGTATATTGAATTGTGGCGAGTTCCCGTAACAGTTGCCGTTGATCGATTTCTTGTCCAATTTCTAGGGGAATGGCTGCTTTGAGGTATTCGGTTGGCATTCCCAAACCATAAATACAGCTAATAGAAGCGACAACAATTACATATCGATGCTCAAATAAAGAGCGGGTTGCCGAATGGCGGAGCATGTCAATTTCTTCATTGATGGCGGCGCTTTTTTCAATGTAGGTATCGCTTAAGGGAAGATAGGCTTCCGGTTGATAATAATCGTAATAACTGATAAAATATTCCACAGGATTGTGGGGAAAAAACTGACGCAATTCATGGCAAAGTTGGGCCGCTAGGGTTTTGTTATGGGCTAAAACCAACGTCGGTTTGCCGACTTTAGCGATCGCCTGGGCAATGGTATAGGTTTTTCCCGTTCCCGTAGCTCCCAAAAGGGTTTGATAGCGATGTCGGCCGTTTAGGGTTTGGGTTAATTGGGCGATCGCCTGGGGTTGATCTCCCGTTGGCTCAAAAGGTGCATCTAGCTTAAATCCGTCCATTTAATGATACCGATTAAGAAACCAAAACAACCAGCTTAATCTATGATTACATTTATTTACAGATTTTTGTGTTTTTGCACAGTCTTTCGTAAACTAGAAAGAGTTTAAACTTTTTTTAAAGTTTCTTACGTCTATCATTTGCCCCTATATAGACAAACCTCTGTGAGCGGTAAAAAGGCAATGGGTTATGAGCGATAAAACCAATAACGGTACAACGACCAGCAGCAGTGCAACTCCAGACCAATCCCCCAAACCGGCTTCATCCAGTGCCGCTGAGACTCCCAAACCTGTGACATCTCAAGATAAGGAAAAAACTCCGATGACTCAACCCCTGAAACTTGGCTCTAAGCCAGAAGCAACAGCTACCATTAGCGAGCAAGCGACTCGTTTGTCACCTTTACCCGGAAACCGTCCGGTGGGGACAACCGATCTGAAAATTAGTAATGCTCTCCAAGTGGGGCCCCTTCCGGGGAATCGACCCATTGAAGCGAGTCATCTGCAAGTGAACAGTACCCTATCCTCTGCTGGTACTCGTCCCGTCATCTCCAGTGGACTGAAGATTAAGGAAACCTTCGCCACATCTGGGAATCGTCCCGTATCTACCACGGATTTAAAAATTAGCCAAACCATCACGGTCATGGGAAATCGCCCGGTTGCAGATAATAATATCGATGGGCCCGATTTAATGGGATATCTTGACTAAACATTTCCGCATAACCAGCCATCTGTTAGTCTAAAAGCACAAACCTGAGTCAGTTATACTGCCCAGGTTTTTTTGTGTATAGCGCTTTGCACTGGTTATGGGTAATGATAAGGGATCGTAAGCACCTCGATCTTCATCAAAACTTCATATAGCTCTATCATAACCTTAATCAAATTGTTCACGAGCAACAGAAGAGCCAGTAAGTAAGACTCTGGCCCGATCTCCATGCAGAAATACGGATGTTTGATTTCGATTATCCGCAGAAACGCAGAAATAGATACGGAGTCCAAAATAGTGGATCTTTTCCTAAACTGGAGATGCTGACGATAAATTCCGTAAAAATCAGCAATTCTTTGCCCATAGTCCCCAGAAAACCAGAATTTCAGCCTTTCAAGGTATCCGTAAACTACGGAAAATCAACCTCAAAATCATAAAAAAATGCTCTAACATGAAGAGTCAGTAAAATGTGGTTTTTTCTGTGGACACTCCTCTATTGCTTGCCTATCATAGGAATATCAGGAGGCAAGGACAGCACAATGATCTGCTGATGCCAACTGTTAAGTTCTAGGAGTTATGTAATAATGAAATCTGCTATCTCTACCTTAATTGGTTCTACACTACTGGCTACTACGTTCGTTGGCTTCTCTGCTGTTGATGCTCACGCGATCGACTGTAATGACTCAACCGTTACTGTGGCAGGAATCTCCTTCAGTGCTTGCGAAGAAGGTTCAGGTAATGATACCGGAGCTAGGTCAACTCTAATTGGAGATCTCAATGGTGGCTTATTCTCCGATTTAACCACTAACTGGTCAGAGGCTGGTAAGTCTGATGATGGTAACGATGCTGTCACAGCAGCTAACGGTTCGACGAGTGGTGCTTGGAGTGTTGATGGTGACTTACTAGACTTCGGAGCGGATGGAACCACAACCTTTGCCTTGAGCCTCAAAGCTTCTAACAAATACAGTGTTTTCCTGTTTGAGAATATTAGCCAAAGCCTTTTGGATGCAGATGGTTTCCTCTCTGGAACATTTACAACTAATGGTGTATCCACGAATGGACGAGGCAATGCACAAGCGCTCTCCCATTCCACCTTATGGGCATTCGGCAATGGGGAAGAATCATACAATCCTCCGGCTGATGTTCCTGAACCTAGTGCTGCTGCTGCTTTAGGTTTGCTAGCTGCTGGACTGTTCGGTATGAAGAGAAGAGCCAGTAAATAACATTCTGGGGTAGTTGAGTTCTTAAAAAATTTCTCCTGATTAACAATAGATGCGTTGAGTGCTTTCAGTAAAATTTGTAGATCGGATGAGGGGGTGAATCTCACCCCCTATTTTTTAGCCCTTGGGAATGGGGAATGGGAGAGGTTTTTCTACTGCCGACTGCCGACTGCCTACTGCCGATTAAAAGAGGTTGGCTTCTGTGGTTGCAGGAATGGTTTTCCGCCAGGCTTGAATGCCTCCTTCTAGACTTACGGTTTCAATACCGGCTTGTTCTAGGATCTGTTGGGCGATACCGGAGCGAACTCCAGAGAAGCAATAGAGGATAACTAGACGATCGCCGGCTAATTGACGAATTTTTTCAATCGCTTCTCCTGATTCAATTTCTGCTAGGGGAATTAAAGGACTCTCTGCAATGCGATCTCGGGCATATTCTTGAGGGGTGCGCACATCAATAAATAGAGCTTGTTCGGCTAAAGTTCCGGGCTTGTCAGCCGCGAGTTGTCTGACTTGAGTCACACTAATTTCGGCGATCGCTTCTTGGCTATTACCCGGAAGAGCGCAACCGGCGATCGCAGCACTTAAATATAAACTCGATAGAACTACAATCCAGCGTTTCGTTTGCATAAGAGATATAGCGCTTCGCGCTAGGGAATAGGGAATAGGGTTGTGGTATATGATTGTTTCGATCTTCTATAACATCACAAAGCGCTGTCATCGATCAGCTCGATCTCCACTATAACGCTGTCAATTGCAGAAACCTAGCACCTATTACCCATTACCAGCGTGTAGCGTCCTTTAAAAAAAATAGTGCAGACTGCAATCAAGTAGCCTGCACATCAGTTTGGAACACGACTTAGCATCAAAGGAGCAGAGATCCTCAAAGCCTTACTATCTCTGAGGAGTCGAGCGCTATATAAAAACTCAACTCACCCTAGGTTCAAGCAACTCATAAAGATTCGTCTCAAGGATAGGCAAACCCGAAGGTCAGACCAAACAGGACAATGATTACTCTGATGTTTCTACTATGACTGACGTTAGGGAGATGAGGGGGTTTTGTGTAAGCAAGATTCACAGAAGCGATAATTTTCACCCATTGCTCTGTGATGTGGTGTTTCCATACACAATTATCCTCAGTGGCAGTTCTGACGATATTAATAAACAATAGAAGAAGATTCGGGTTTTCTTGGTGCCACCGTCTCATCCCCGATGTGTTGTTTCTTTGTGTAATCTGATGAACCAGATTCAGTTTATCCAATCCTTTGCTAATCTTACCCCTAGGCGACAAGAAGTGCTGCTGAAAGTGTTAGCCGGTGAAGAAGATACGGCGATCGCCGAACAGCTTTATATTCAACCGGTGACGGTACGCAAACATATCCAACATATCTGTGATGCGTTTTTGGGAGATGTCGATCCGCAAGAAGCGGGATATTCCCGTCGTGGGGAATTAGTTGCCCTGATCGCCAAATATCGTCCAGAGTTAATTGGGGAAGCGCTGAAAACCAACCGGGAACCCCAACCCCAAAAACATCATATCCTGCTCAGTTACTATCAAAGTCCCACCGATCCGCCTTTAAGCCTGATTTCCCAACTCTACGAAACCCTGAGAAACTCCGGTTATACGGTGACTTTAGCCGATAATTGCCTGCGGATGGCCAAAAATGGCTTGCAACAAATTTACCGAGAATTGAATACCTGTGAAGAGGTTTTACTATTGCTTTCGCCTCTTTCTGCGGTGAGTGAAATGATTACCGAAGAGGTGCGAATTGTCAAGTCTTTACAGGAGTCTCGTCAACAAGGACTTCCTCATATTATTCCGTTAGAAATCAAGAATTCATTTAGCTTGCTCAACCACGACTTGCGGGGATATTTACAGGACTTACCGAGGTTAAGATGGCGATCGCCAGATGATACCCCCAAGTTAATTAAAACCCTATTGCAACTGTTGGCTGAGGGCGATCGTCAGCAGATGAACGAACTCTCTCCCCCAGAGCAACCCACCAATCAATCCTATGCTATCTTACCCAAATCTCCCCCCCAACCCATTGCCGAACCCGAAATACCCAGGGGACAAGTAGAGCTGGCCTCCGCATTTTATATCGAACGGCCCAGAATTGAAACGCGATGTTATGAGGCGATCGAAAAACCCGGAGCCTTAATTCGCATCAAAGCACCTCGACAAATGGGCAAAACGTCCCTTATGGCTCGAATCTTACACCATGCCTGCACCGTTGACTATGCCACCGTTCCCCTCAGTTTTCAACTTGCCGACAGCAAAGTCTTCACCGATCTTGAACTGTTCCTCAAATGGTTTTGTGCCAATATTAGCCTGCAAATCAACCTCCCGGTTAACTTTGAAGAGCATTGGAACAGCATTTTTGGAGCCAAAGTGGCCTGCAAATCCTACTTTGAGAACTATATTCTCCCCTACTGCGAATCTCCCCTAGTTTTAGGATTAGATGAAGTCGATGTAGTTTTCTCTTTTCCTGACATTGCCTCAGACTTTTTTAGCCTCCTGCGAGCCTGGCATGAAGAAGGGAAAAACCGAGAGATTTGGAAACAACTACGCTTAGTCGTTGTCCATTCTACAGAAGTCTATGTTCCCATGAGTATTAACCAATCCCCCTTTAATGTCGGCTTACCTATTGAACTCCCCGAATTTCCTCCTGAGAAAATTCTCGAACTCGCTCATCGTCATGGCTTAGATTGGACAATTTCAGAAGTCAATCAACTCATGTCTATGGTAGGAGGACACCCCTATTTAGTCCGGTTAGCACTCTACCATATTGCTCGCCACGAAATAACCTTAAAAACAGTTTTAGAAACAGCGGCTACTGATGCAGGCTTATATAGCGATCATTTAAGGCGACACTTATGGAATTTACATCACCATTCTGTTCTAAAAGAAGCCCTCAAAAAAGTAGTAACTAGTCCCCAAGAAATGCAACTCGAATCCATCCAAGCATTTAAGTTACACAGCATGGGGTTAATCCATTTACAAGGTCACAATGTCATCCCTAGATGTAATTTATATCGTCAATATTTTCGAGTCCAGCTCTCTTGATTTTTTTCAGTGTGGTGCGTTTATCTAGGGGAGTCATGAATAACACATTTACAAAAATGTATGAATATCAATTTGGTGGTAGCTTACCCCTGAATTCTCCAACTTATGTGGTTCGTCAAGCCGATGCTGATTTATTTCGCGGGGTTCTAGCCGGAGAATTTTGCTATGTTCTCAACTCCCGGCAAATGGGAAAATCCTCTTTACGAGTCCGCACCATTGAGCTACTCAGAAACCGGGGAATTGTTTGTGGGGTAGTCGATTTAACTGCTATTTTTAGCTGCAATATCACCACAGAAGAATGGTATGCTGCCTTTGCCTATTCGGTGTTAAGTAGCTTTAATTTAGTCGATAAAGTAAATTTACCCAGATGGTGGCGCGATCGCCTCTCTTTTCCTCCCGTCGAGCGGCTGCGTCTATTGTTAACTGAAGTCATTTTATATCATATTCCCCATAATATCGTCATTTTTGTCGATGAAATTGATAGTGTTTTGGGCTTAAAATTCCCAATTGATGAATTCTTTGGCTTAATTCGATCTTGCTATCAAAATCGAAAACAAAATCCAGACTATCACCGCCTCACTTGGGTTTTGTTGGGTGTTGCCAGTCCATCAGAACTCACTTCTCAACCTGAAATCAGCCCTTTTGATATGGGTCTAGAAATTCAGCTCACTGGATTTCAATTTCAAGATTGTTTAGGGTTGGCAGAAGGGTTGGTTATGAAAGCAAGAGACCCGAAAACGGTTCTCAAATCCATTTTAGATTGGACAGGAGGGAAGCCATTTTTAACTCAAAAATTATGCCATTTAGTCGCTAATGGGGATGACTTTATTTCTCTCAATCAAGAACGGAAAACAGTGCATCAGTTGGTGTATAGAAAAATTCTTCACAATTGGGAAGCTCAAGATGAACCAGAGCACCTCAGATCTATTCGCGATCGTCTCCTTGAAAGTCCTAATCGAAAGTCTTTATTAGAGCTATATTGGCAAATTTTAAAACAAGGTGAAATTCCATCAGAAGAGAGTCCACAGCAAACTGAACTACGGTTGAGTGGTTTAGCGATAAAATTACCATTTGGTCATCACTATGCCCGTCCTATCCTCAGAGTTTATAACCAAATTTATGCCGATACTTTTAACTTTAGATGGCTGGAGAGTTGTCTAGGCTATAGTCCGGATAAATCGGTTAAATCATTGACCAAGAAATGTTTGTCAGATGAACAAACTCTTTACGATCACCTTCTGTATTGGGTACAGGAAGAACCTCCGGCTGTGATGATTCAAAGAGTTCATAAATTGTTGATTGAAGTTATTGGATATCCAGATATTGAAATCAGTGCGGTTATTCGACGGCTAGTTATTCAAGTTCCTGAACAACATCAGTTTAACAAAATCTTGAATCGCTGTTTTTATATTTTAATCAATCACTGGCAAATGCGCGCTGCATCAAAAATTGCCATTGTTGGATTAATTGCCCTGTTTAATAAGCAAAGAGAAACTCAATATTCTTATTCTTCTCCTTTGCCTAGATATGTTGACCAACTCAAAAAGATGGTCGATCAGTTTTGCAAAAGTCATGAATACAAAATGATCAACAAGCTTTTTGTTGAGCCGATCATTCATGCAACCGTTAAAGAGTTTGAGGAAACTGAAGATTATCAATTTCTGCGTATTTTAATTCAAAATAAATCGGATTCCAAATCAAAAATATCGCCCATTTTAACTTCTCCACTCAAAACCCAAATTCATCGATACCCTTATCTCTACCGCTATTCCTTCGTGTCTTCTAGTAGCTCAAGAGAACACCAACAACTATTGCAAGAAATTCAAGCAGAACGGCAATGGGAATTTGAACTTAGTCTATCCCAATATGCCAAATACTTAATCAAAAAGACATCAGGTGTAGCCAGTCAAAAACCTTTTGCTAATCCCACTTTACTCAGTGACCATGATTTATATTTAGCGATTAAACAGTTTACAGGAAAAGTGGAAGGGAATTCTAGCTATAAAGATTTAGCTAAAGCATTCCTAGAACACACAGAACAAGTTGAATCTTATCAAGAATTTAAGGATGATTTTTATCAGTATATTATTGCCGCAATTGATGCTGATTTTCGGTCTCAGCAGTTTGATTTTAAGTTAAGAAGACAACTCAAAAGCTTGTTACCTGAACAAGACAATGAAGGCTTTAATTCACTCTTGCTCAATCAAACTTGCGAGAGACTCTTGAAGTTTTTGATTGAGAGTCCCAACGATCCAAATCACTATATTTTTATTAATTTAATTGCGAGCTTAGGGGAACTCAAGACTAGTGCTTTGTTGCTGAAAATTGTTTTAATTTCTGGACAAAGCCAATCTGATTTGGGACGACAATTGTTTCAGTGGTTCAATTATTATGAGTCTAAGCCTCTGGATCAAATTCAATGGTTTGTTAATTTCCTGGAAAATATCAATATCGCGTTGGTGATTAATAATGAAACCCTCGATGTCCCCTCTATTCAAAACTATCTCAAATAGCTTGATTTAAGATTTGCTAAAAAAGTGAGCTGTGCAGGCTAGGCATATAGAGTGGGGGAAATTCGCAAGATAGCTGCCTCTGCATCTATCGGATGGAGCGTTATGGGAACTTTTCTGAGCCAGTGTCCGACTATATCCTTTTGTAGGTGGTGACTCCAGGAGAATTGGATTTAACCCCATTTCTGTTTGGGGAACCGGTTCGCCTCTTCTGAACTTGATCGGTGGAGTTTTAAGTTAAATGTCAAGTTTTGTCAAAGAATGCAACATTTCAGCAAGTCTGCCGATGAGTTTGGCACAGTAGAGAAAGGAAGGGATATAACGGCTCAATCCTGACTCACCTGCCATCTAGGTGGACTGTCATTGTAAATCTCACCATCTTAACCGTTTAGATAACCATGAAGTTTAACTATTACACCTTTTGGCTCCCATTATGGGCTTATCTTCAGCAACCCTTGTTTAACCCAGAGTCTCCCACGATCTGGAGTCCCCAGCAATTTTGGTATCGCTATCAATTAATCCTTCTGGAGCGATGCTGGGACAGGAGTCATCAGGAGGGACATCCCCAGGCTTGAAAGGACTCTTAGCGATGAAGGATAACAGAACAGCGATCGCTTGAATGGTAAACTGACAGGCGATCGCTATCTTTGTGGTGAGATATGCTAAAACGATATAGTCGATTCATCTGGGTTGGTATGGCGATCGCTATGCTAACGATATTTTTCCCTAACCTTTCGACTGCTGTATCAGCACAACTTCCTCCTGTTTTTGGCGGCGCTCAAGAATCTCAAACCACTGCTGACAGCTCCCAATTAGTCTATGGTACAATCACCCTCAATGGACGTAAGCTTTTTGATGTTTCTGCTCGTCCTTCTCTAGCCCAAACAACTCGCCAACACCAAACACCTTTACAGCAGCGCATTATTCAGATTGAAAGTAGACTCAAGCAAGCTATTACCACCGGATTTAACCCCGAAACTTTAAGCATTAGAGCCAAAGAATACGAAGGATATACCGTTTTAATTGCTTCCGATCCTCCTCAGCTTCAACCGATACTCATTATGGAGATCACAGAGACAGATAGCCAATTGTATGGACAACCGATTTCTCGCTTAACTCCTAATGCTGTTGAAAGATTAAAACAAATCCTAATTAAAGGCTATGAAGAACTAAAGCCGACCTATATACACCGCCAAATCAAGATTTCTATAGTCATTGTAGGCGCTACAATTTGGGTCAGTGTGGTTTTACTGTATGTAGAAAGATTAATCAAGTTTAGATTCAAAAAAAATACTCAAAATCAGCAAAGAGCAGCCGCTCGAGAACTGCCCCTAGAAGATCCTAATCTAGACCCTCGATTATCCACTCTAGATCGAGATCTTAACCAAAAAGAACAAAAAGAAATCTTTCGGTTACAAACTCAAGTTTTACATTGGCTACAATTACTGATTTGGCTAGGGTCTTTATCGCTGGTTTTATGGCGCTTCCCCTTGACGCGTCCCTTGGGAAATTGGCTCTTTGATTTACCGGTCTTATTGATCTTTTTTGTTCTCGCTACCCATATGGCTATTGAAAGCTCTTTTCTTGGCTTAAATCATCTCTCTAAAATCCTAATTGAAAGTCAATCTACTTCAGAGGAAGACTCTTATCGTATGTCTGCAAGGGTGAATAGTTTTGCCCCCATTGTCAAAGGCGCGATCGCTTTGTTCCTCTTAGGTTTAGGTAGCTTATTAATCCTAGACACCTTGGGAGTTCCCTTAGCCCCTATCTTAGGAGGTGCAGGAATTATTGGGTTTGCCATTTCCTTTGGTTCTCAAGCCTTGATAAAAGATACCATCAATGGATGCCTGATTTTATTTGAAGACCAGTATGCAATCGGTGACTTCATTTCGATTAATGAATTTTTTGGTCGAGTTGAAACTCTGAATTTACGGATTACTAGCCTGCGGACGAAAGAAGGTCGTTTAATCACCATTCCCAATAGTGAAATTCGAGTGGTACAAAATTCATCTAAAGATTGGGCGAGAAAAAAAATATTGATTTATGTGGGTTATCAAACCGATGTTGATTATGCCTTAAAACTGCTGGAGGATTTAGCTCAAGAACTTTGGCACGATCCAGATTGGAACGAGCAAATTATTGAAGCGGAAGTGCGCGGTGTGGATTCCATCGATGCCGGAGGAACTCGAATAGGAGTGCGCTTTGAAACCAAACCGGGAGTCTATCGCTATGTAATTCGAGAATATCTTCGTCGAGTCAAAAAAGCCTTTGATCGGCAGGGTTTAGAATTGGGGATGCTGCAACAAGGAATGACCTATCGCCGAGAATTAGAGAGCAAGGATGCTATGGATTCTTCTATTTTATGGAAATCGCAAAATGATCTAGAATGTGAAGGAGGATAATATAAGAAAAATATCAAGATTTTAATCATAGCTTATGAAAATGAACGGCGAACAATTGATTGCTCAACAGAGAGAATTTTTCCGGTCTGGACAAACCAGAGAGTTAAAATTTAGAAAATCTCAGCTTAAAAAGCTAAGGTCGGTCATTGAGGAAAATAAATCCAAAATCTTGGCTGGATTGAAGGAGGATTTAAATAAACCTAAATTAGAGGGTTATTATGAATTTAGCCCGATCGCCGAAATTGATTATGCCTTAAAGCACTTAAACCAATGGGTAAAACCGAAACGCACCTTCACTCCCTTCGTGATGTGGCCTTCTGTTGGAGAAATTTATCCGGAACCCTTGGGCGTAGTGCTGATTATCTCTGCTTGGAATTATCCGTTTAATTTAGCGATAACGCCCCTTGTGGGAGCAATAGCAGCGGGAAATTGTGCTGTAATTAAGCCCTCGGAGATTGCTCCCAATACTTCCCATATTTTAGCAGAAATCATTACTGAAAATTTCGATCCCAACTATATTGCTGTACTCGAAGGCAACGCCGAAGTCAGTCAAGAACTCTTAGCCCAGAACTTTGATTATATTTTATTTACGGGTAGTGCCAGAGTGGGGAAAGTAGTCATGGAAGCAGCGGCGAAATACTTAACGCCCGTGACGTTAGAGTTGGGAGGAAAAAACCCCTGTATTGTCGATCGAGATTGTGATTTAACTTGTACTGCCAGGCGAATTATTTGGGGTAAATTTTTCAATGCAGGGCAAATTTGTATTGCTCCAGATTATGTGCTGGTGAATCGAAAGGTGAAAGCCGATCTCATTCAAGCGATGCTGGCTGAAGTTAAAGCTTTCTATGGTGAAAACCCGGAAGAAAGTCCAGATTATGCCCGCATTGTGAATGACAAACAGTTTAACTATCTCCAGGGATTACTGCAAGAAGGGAATATTCTGTGTGGGGGGAAAACGAATCCCAAAACTCGCTATATTGCCCCCACTTTAATTGATGGAATAACCTGGGATTCCTTGGTAATGCAAGAGGAGATTTTTGGGCCCATTTTACCGATTTTAGACTATGGTGAGATTGAGGAGGCGATCGCCGAAATCAATCAACGTCCCAAACCCCTCGCCCTCTATCTCTTCTCCAAACGCTCCCGAGTTCAGCGCCAAGTGCTACAACAGGTTTCATCGGGAACTGTCGCTCTCAACGATACAGTTTTACAGTTCAACATTCCCCAACTGCCCTTCGGAGGAGTTGGACAAAGTGGCATGGGCCGCTATCATGGATTGGCCAGCTTTCAAACCTTTAGCCATTACAAAAGTGTCTTAAGACGCTGGTTTTGGCTGGATCTCAACTTGCGATATCCCCCCTATGGCAACAAGCTCCAACTGTTGAAAAGACTCCTGAGATATTAACCGCATCATGACTGTGCCTGAACCTACCTCTTACCACGATAATCTGTGCGATCGCCTGTTTATTGCCCTGTTTACCCGCAAAATGGCTGCTGTGGTGGGTAAAGGTAGCTCAAAAACAGGCTATGAAGGCTTTGTTGATGTATCCCAGAAAATCATGCAGGGACGCAATTCCTTAGAACAACAACAATTGGTGAAAAAGGTCTTAAATTCCCTGATTCCTGCTCCCATTTTAACCCTTATCCGGACATTGACCTCCCCTACCCAATGGGTGTGTGAAGCCAATGCCTGGTTTGCAACGCTCCTATTTGAATGGTTAGTTGGTCCGTGTGAAACGAAGACGGTAGAAATAAAGAATGAAAATCAAACGGTTCGGCAACAAAAAAGCGCAGTTCAGATTAAAAAGTGCCGCTATTTAGAACAAAGCGGATGTGTGGGAATGTGCATTAATATGTGCAAACTCCCGACTCAAGACTTTTTTACCCAGCAATTTGGCATTCCCTTAACCATGACTCCCAACTTTGAAGATTTCAGTTGTGAAATGGTATTTGGACAATATCCCCAACCTTTAGAACAAGAAGCCGCCTTTGAGCAATCTTGCTTAAAAGATCATTGTGCGATCGCCTCCGTGAAGCCTGAACCCTGTCCTCGCGTGCGCGACTAACAGGATAACTCTATCCAACATTATCTAGCTCATTCTGCTGTATCCAACCTTCAATCGCCCCAACCAGAATTGCACCTCCAGGAAACTGCTTTAGTGTCTCCATCAATCCCACCTTGAAGGCATTGATAGTCCGTTGCTTCAATGTTGGATTACTCTCAATTACTTTAATGACCTCTGTTACCACTGTCATCTGTTCCATTGTTGTCGAAACCGGATGCGATGCTGACAATTGTTTGAGCAAATCCTGAATCTCTCTGGTAGCCTCCACCAGCTCCTTATCTTGGCCATAATTTATATTTATCTGCTCCCCCTGTTTTGCGGCATCCCCAACAACAGTGATTTCAGGCGTGTTAATATTAGTTTCCCAGTCATCACGACCAATACCAATAGTGCGCTCTCCACTCATAGTAATACCTCCTTGATAACGTTCATTATAGTTTTGCTTAAGCTTCCGAGTATTGGGATGGTCTTCTCCCAGCTTGGCCATGAAAATCTCCAATGCTTCCATATACATTAGTTGAGCATCTGCATACTTACCTTGGGAATAGTACAAATTGGCCAGATTATTCAGAATCACGGCCACAAATGGATGAGCTGAACCAAGTTTTTCTCTAGATATTTGCAAAGCCTCTAAATACAGAGATTCAGCCTCCGAGTTTCTTCCTTGGTTTAAGTACAAATTGGCCAAGTTACTCTTACTCATAGCACTATAGAGATGATTCGAGCCAAGCATCTCATTGTACATCTGCAACGCTTCTAAATAGAGAGCTTCAGCTTTTGATAATCTCTTTTGGTCTAAATACAAGTTTCCCAAATTATTCAGACTAATAGCGATATAGGGATGAGCCGAGCCAAACAAATTCTTATGCATCTGTAAAGCGTCTAAATACAGAGGCTCGGCTTGTTCATATTTCCCTTGATAACGGTACAAATTGGCCAGATTACTCTTGGTTGCAGCCACATT
This sequence comes from Roseofilum sp. Guam, assembly GCF_017746735.1. NCBI lineage: Bacteria > Bacillati > Cyanobacteriota > Cyanophyceae > Desertifilales > Desertifilaceae > Roseofilum > Roseofilum sp. Guam. The sequence continues at coordinate 49,177 of NZ_JAGHZN010000041.1, forward strand.
AGAATGATCTGAGCCAAATGTTTCCTGCCATATCTGTAAAGCATCCATTAGAAGAGGTTCGGCTTCTGAATATCTTCCCTGAAACTCATACAGTGCTGCCAGGTTATTTAGACTCATAGCAACAGACGGATGAACTGAACCGAGCAACTCCTTTCTCATTTGCAAAGCTTTTAAATAGAGAGGTTCGGCTTCTGAATATTTCCCTTGGGAACGGTATAGTTCTGCTAGGTTATTCAGGCTTGTAGCCACATTTGGATCGGCCGAACCAAGACGATATTCGATAATATCTAAACATTGCTCAAACCAATACCCTGCTTGGCCATACTGCTCCTGTCCCAGATAAAATCTCGCTAAACCGACGAATACCCAAGGCAACTCATCATCAGTTAAATCATCAGTTAACTGCTCTGCTATCTCCACTAGATGAGGTATGGCAGGCTCAACTTCCATAATCTGCTGGTGAGTCAGTGTTTCGGGAATCGTTCTCGCTACCTCCACCATCACCCTACAAATCTCTCGCTTCATCTCCTCTACCTGGCTAGACTCCACCAACTTCCCTCGAAAGAACTCGCGAATCAATGGATGTAGTTGATAGCTCCCTTCTTCTACGGGTTGTAGCAAGCTCAACCTCTCCAGACTTTCTCTCGAGTCCTCTAACTTTTTCTCATCTACTTCTGAATAAATGGTTTCCACCCATGACCAAGTTATCGGTGCTAGAGCAAACAAACTCAGCAACCGCCCCAACTCTTTCTCTTCCTCTCCTAACTCCCGCCAACTCAACTCAAACGCTGCTTTTACCCATCGCTCGGCAGTCATGCCAACTTCAGCCCGTTTTAAAGCTTGCACTTCTAGCCCCTCTTTTTGTAACTGTTGCTGCATGTTCGCTAAAGATAAATCCTGTTTGTGCGCCAAATGACGAGCCAACAACTCTAACGCCAAGGGTAAATAACCTACCTCCACACACAACGCCTTTGCTGCCTCCAACTCCTGGTAAATCCGTTCCCGTCCTACAAGCGATCCCAATAACTGTAATGCTGCTTCTTCCTCCAACCCTGCCAACTCCAATTGTCGAAATAACTGTCCTAAGGATTGGTTGCGAGTGGTAATCAACACCTTAAACTGCTCTTTTGCTGGAGGAAGAACCGGCCGAATGGTCTCATAGTCTTGTACATCGTCAAAGATTACCAACACCTCACCTTCAGGTTTCCAGTGCCGCCAACAGTAACGAATCCGCTCTTCCAAATGCCAATACTCTGGAGGATTCAAGCCTAGTTTCGAGCTGGCAAAACCCAGAAACTGCATCCCAACATCTACACCACGTGCGTTCAACCAGCACACACCTCCTGGATAAGCTCCCTTAAGGTAAAAGCCATGAGCATATTGCAAGGCCAGCTCTGTCTTCCCAATTCCCCCCATCCCCGTCAAAACAGTAATTCCCATCAGTTCTCCACTCTGGAACTGCTCGTGTAACCACTCCATTTCCCGATCGCGTCCCACAAACTGCCCAGCTCCCATCCGAGGCAGATTGTGCGGAACCAACACCAGACTAGCAATAATTCGATAGCTAGTACGAATCGTTGCCTCCAAGATGATCGCCGACTGAAATCTCAATACATCCTTACGCCAACTCCAAAAATCAGGCGCTCTAAGGCTCAGTTCTTTAAGTAATGGATTGGTTAACCACAAGATAATCGGGTAAGGATACTCTCGTAAGGCTTCCCGCGTCCACTGCAAGTAACCAAAAAAGATGTCCTTCTCCGAACGTTCCGCTCCTAATCTATCCGCTAACAGCGCATCAGTTCCCGTAACCGTAATTACCGCTCTACCCTCTGACTGTAAGTACAGCTCATCTTCATTCAGCGCCTGAGCAATTGCCTCTCGTAAACTCGGTTCTTTTCTCGACAGTTGAACTCGATAAGGGTGAATTCTAGGCTGAAGTTCTGCCTCATATCGTTCAATAATCTCATCTCGAAAATGCGGGTCATCACAGACTGCAAGCAGTAAGCTTAATACCTGATCGCTGGCTTCTACTGCCACTATCAGATCGTCATATACTTCCTCATTTTTCTCAGTCCAATAAAAGGAGTTAGCTATGGGCATCGATCTGTCCTTTAATTTGCAACAAATCGGTCACAATTGGATGGACATCGTACCAAACTTCGTCATTTCTGTATTCTAATATATCCAGTCCATGAAGTAAATCTAGGAATGCTTCTTCTTTAGGATCGTCGGGTAGAAAATTATCGTAAGTTTTTTTGAGGATTTCATACTCTTGTTTACCTAAAGTAATTTCAAAATCTTGTCGTAATTTTTTAATTGCTTCATCCAATACAACTGAATCAACTCTCAATTCTTCTTGTTCAGGATTACGTCGAATTTGTCGCAAACAAATTCGGCAGCATTGGTTGCACAGACGCATCAATTCTCGCACAACTCCTCCACTATAAATCACCATTTCCTTGGCGATATCTGGCTCTAAAATTTCTTCTGGAATACGTTTGTGCAACATTTCACACAAATTGGCAATAGCCGGTTCTTGATAAGTTGGAGTGTCTTTACGACGCTCTTCTTTGGCGATAAGCTTTGAGACTGGCATCACAACAATTTGATCGTCAGCCTCTGTACGCAAAGTTGCCGATAATGAAATATCCCGTAAAGAAGAGATCGGGATGGTATAAATAATATTAAATCCTGGTAAAAATAAAGCTTTTATATGCTCTTGAAAAGCATCTCTAACAACTCCCAGATCTAGTTTGTCTAAGTCATCAATGATTACTATAATTTCTTTTTGGCTGGATTTTTGAATACTGGCTGCAATTCCATTTAACTTTTGAATTAATTCGGTAATATTACGTTCAAATGTCCGCTTTAGTTCATTTCGTATGTATGCTTCGGTTTTTAATCTTCCGGTAATTAGATTCAGTAAAGCAAATCCTACGGAAATTTGTGCATTTATAGGAGTTTCAACTCTAGTTTCCGTCCGCTCTGCAAACCACTTATAAAATTCGTCCTTTACAGATTTTGGGATATTAACTCTCTCTTTCTCTGCGGTCAGCATTAAATTGACAGCGATCGCAAATAAGATATTGATATGATTAATGTCAGACATCTCAATTGTCTCAGCAATTGAAAAAAATGTCACAAAGTAGCGATCGCTAATTCTTCGTCCAAATTCTGCTAACAGTGTTGATTTACCACAACCCCGATGCCCGGAGAAGACAATCTTGGCATCCCGCGATCCATTGTCCTCTACTAATTGCACTAACTCTTCTAATGAATTGCTCCCATACTCAACCCAAAACTCCTCTAATTCCGAAGATTCACGTAAAGGAGTTAAATCTGTATTTTGGTAAGATTTTTGAAATATCTTTAATAGAGAATCATCAGACATACTGGAATTTTCCTCACTGTGACAAGCTTCTCTATTATTCTAGCTGTAGAGTAGAGAGTAGGAAGTGGGATTTCTTGATTTAGTAGTATGGAAGATCCTTGTTTGTATATTTATTAATACAGGTAGAGACAGAATTATTTCGCCCCTACCTGCGGTCTATCTTCAGTTGTGAACTAGACTAAGCTATGGGTTGGAGTATAAGACGTAATCGCCCGCATATACTGGGCCCGTTCATAGGCAGATTCATCTTCACAATGGAGTTGGGACATAGAACCCTGCATTTGCTTCACGGACTCATAGCCATGCTCTTCCATCCAATGGTTAATTTCTTCTTCCATCACTTGGATCTGGTGAATTCCATGACGGAGCAGGGTAGAGCAAACCTGGGTGACTGATGCGCCAGCCATCAAGAGTTTAATCACATCATGACCCCGTTGTACGCCACTGGTGGCAGCTAGGTCGCAATCAATGCGACCATAAAGTATGGCAATCCAACGCATGGGTAAGCGCAAGTCATGGGTACTGCTGAGGACAGAACCGACTTCTACCTCTAAATCTTCGGCGTTAATGTCTGGTTGGAGGAAGCGGTTAAATAGCACTAAACCATCTGCTCCGATTTCACTAAAGCGTTTGGCCATATTGGCCATGTTGCTGAAAAAGGGGCTAAGTTTGAGAGCAATGGGAATGGTGACTTCTTTTTTGACTTCGCTTAAGGTGTCGATATAATTTTGTTCCACCTGTGCGCCACTCATGTCAAAGTCAGTGGGGACATAATAGACGTTTAACTCGATCGCGTCTGCACCCTCGTCTTGCATGAGTTTGGCGTATTCCACCCATCCACCAGAAGAAAAGCCATTGAGACTGGCAATAATGGGAATATTGACGGCTGCTTTGGCTTGGCGAATGTGCTTTAAGTACAATTCTGGCCCGACGTGAAACTCGTCAGGTTCTGGGAAATAGGATAGGGCTTCAGCAAAGCTTTCTGTGCCATATTCGAGGTGATGGTGCAGTTCAAATTTTTCTCGCAGGAGTTGTTCTTCAAAGAGGGAATGGAGGACAACGGCAGCAGCACCGGCATCTTCGAGGCGTTTAATGGTGTCGATATCTTCCGAGAGGGGTAGGGCAGCACTGGGAACGATCGGCGATCGCAGATTGAGACCTAAATAGGTTGTGGTTAAATCCATGGTAACGGGTAATGGGTAATGGGTAACGGGTGGGGAATAGGGAATAGGGAATGGGCAATCTTCCCCTATCTCCCCATCCCCTACTCTAAGGAAGCTATTCTTCCGACTTCAGACTCCGTTCGGCGAGATATTTATACATGTCCCACCGGGTATTGACATCCTGTTGCGCTTCTTTCAACAAGCGTCTTGCGTCTTCTGGTTTGGTTTTGGTCAACATCTTGAACCGGTTTTCGGCGTACATGGAGTCTTTAACGCCTTTCTTGGGCGATCGCGAATCCAACTGTAGGGGATTTTCACCTGCCTCCGTGCGTCTAGGATCGTAGCGGTAGAGCAACCAGCGACCACTTTCCACAATTGCCTTTTGATGGCTCATGCCAGTGGTCATATTAATACCATGGGCAATACAGTGGGAGTACGCAATAATCAAGGAGGGGCCGTCATAGGCTTCGGCTTCTAGGAAGACCTTGAGGGTATGTTCATCTCGCGCCCCTAGAGCCACGGAACCCACATAGATATTACCGTAGGTCATGGCAATCAGACCTAAATCTTTCTTGGGTGCAGGTTTACCACCAGCAGCGAATTTAGCGACGGCTCCCCTGGGGGTGGCTTTGGACGATTGACCACCTGTATTGGAGTATACTTCCGTATCCATCACCAGAACATTCACATTTCGGCCGGATGCCAGCACATGGTCTAAACCACCATAGCCAATGTCGTAAGCCCAACCATCACCGCCAACGATCCAGATGGATTTTTTCACCAAATAATCGGCTAAACTGAGCAATTGCTGCGCGTCTGGGTCGGTATTACCGGCGAGGATTTCCTTCACCTGAGCTACATATTGCCGTTGCTCGTAGATATCCGCTTCGGTTTTTTGGCCATTATTGAGGATTTGACTAACTAAGTTATCCCCTAGGGTACCGGCTAATTTTTGCACCAGTTCGCAGGCAAATTCTTGATGTTTGGAAATGGCCAACTGGAAGCCTAAACCAAACTCGGCGTTATCTTCAAACAGGCTATTCGACCAACTGGGCCCCCGTCCTTCGCTGTTCACACTGTAAGGTGTGGTGGGTAAGTTACCGCCATAGATAGAGGAACAACCGGTGGCGTTAGCAATGACCATGCGATCGCCGAATAACTGGGTTGCTAGTTTAATATAAGGCGTTTCCCCACAACCGGCGCAGGCTCCAGAGAACTCAAACAGGGGTTCTTGCCATTGCTGTTGGCGAATCCGTTCTAAGTTTAAGGCCGCGCGATCGGGATTGGGCAAACCGAGGAAGAAGTCCCAATTTTGGCTCTCTTGTTCCCGCAAAGGTAACTGAGACTCCATGTTAATCGCCCGTTTCGAGGGCATGGATTTGTTCTTCGCCGGGCAGATATCGACACAAACGCCACATCCAGTACAGTCTTCGGGAGCGACTTGAATAGTGAATTTTTGTCCGGCAAAGGCTTTATCTTTGACATCAATGGACTTGAAGCTTTCCGGTGCATTGGCTAAAGCACTGGCATCATAGGCTTTACCGCGAATCGTGGCGTGGGGACAAACAGCAATACACTTGCCACATTGCACGCAAACATCCGGGTCCCAAACCGGAATTTCTTGAGCCACATTCCGTTTTTCCCATTTCGAGGTTCCGGTGGGATAGGTTCCATCACAGGGGAGCTTACTGACGGGTAGGCTATCTCCTTGCCGTGCCAGCATTACCCCTTCCACTTCGCGCACGAATTCGGGAGCAGTCTCTCCAATGGCAGGTAAAATATGCAGATTGCTATTGGCTTGGCCGACGTTGACCTCATAGAGGTTATCCAAGGTTTGATCGACGGCTTTGATATTCAACTGGACAATTTCTGCCCCTTTCTTACCATAGGTTTTTTCGATCGCCTTCTTAATTTGAGCGATCGCCTCATCCCTGGGTAAAATTCCCGCCAAAGCAAAGAAACAGGTCTGCATAATCGTATTGATCCGATTTCCCATCCCGGTTTCCCGTGCTACCTGGTTGGCGTTAATCACATAGAACTTCAGACCTTGGCGCACGATCACTTCTTGGATTTCCAAGGGGAGTTTATCCCAGACCTCTTCTGGACCGTAGGGACTGTTAAGTAGGAAGACTGCGCCGGGTGCTGCCGATCCCAACACTTGAAGTTTTTCTAAGAATGTCCATTGGTGACAGCCAATAAAGTTCGCTTGGGTAATCAGATAGGTGCTGCGAATGCGATCGGGGCCAAATCGCAGGTGAGAGACGGTTACCGCGCCAGATTTCTTGGAGTCGTAAACAAAATAGCCTTGGGCATAGTTATCGGTATCGTTGCCGATAATTTTAATTGAGTTCTTATTGGCTCCAACTGTACCATCGGAACCCAAACCGTAGAACATCGCCCGCACAACACTATCGGGTTCGATAGAGAAGCTCGGATCGTACTCTAGAGAGGTGTTGGTCAAGTCATCGTTGATGCCGACAGTAAAGTGGTTTTTCGGTGATTCTTGGCTGAGGTTATCCAAGACGCTCTTGACCATGGCGGGGTTAAATTCTTTGGAAGATAAGCCATAGCGTCCAGCCACAATTTTAGGCACACTCCGTTCACTGAGCGGAGTCGAAGTGGCTTCGTAGAAGGCAGTCACCACATCTAAGTAGAGGGGTTCGCCGGATGCGCCAGGTTCTTTGGTGCGGTCTAAAACGGCGATCGCCTTTACGGTTTCGGGAAGAGCGCTAATGAATTTACTCGCATCCCAGGGACGATACATGCGAACTTTCAGCACGCCCACTTTTTCCCCTTGAGCCACCAGATAATCAATGGTTTCATGAGCGGTTTCACAACCGGAACCCATGAGAATGATAACGCGCTCGGCATCGGGTGCGCCGTGGTATTCGTAGGGTTGATATCTGCGTCCCGTTAGTTCAGCGAACTGATCCATGGCTTTCTGCACTTCTTCGGCGCAGACATCATAGAAGGGGTTGACGCTTTCTCTAGCTTGGAAGTAAACATCGGGATTTTGAGCCGTTCCGCGCAGAGCGGGGCGATCGGGGGTTAGGCCGCGCGATCGATGGTCGTAGACGGTGCGATCGTCAATAATTGCCCGCAGGACGCTCTCTTCAAGCAGTTCGATCTTTTGCACTTCGTGGGAAGTCCGAAAACCGTCGAAGAAGTGGATGAAGGGCACACGGGACTTAAGGGAAGCCGCTTGAGCCACCAGCGCTAAGTCATGAGCTTCTTGTATCGATGCCGAAGCCAGCAAAGCGCAACCGGTAGCACGCGTCGCCATTACGTCAGAATGATCCCCGAAAATTGAAAGAGCTTGAGCGGCGATCGAACGAGCTGCCACATGCAATACGGCTGCCGTCAGTTCCCCAGCAATTTTGTAGAGGTTGGGAATCATGAGCAGCAATCCTTGAGATGCGGTAAAGGTCGTTGTTAAAGACCCCCCCTGTAGCGATCCATGGACTGCTCCTGCGGCTCCTCCTTCACTTTGCATTTCTACCACTGAGGGTATGGTTCCCCATAGGTTCGGCCGCCCCTCCGACATCCAGGCATCTGCCCATTCTCCCATCGGAGAGGAAGGAGTAATGGGATAAATGGCAATGACTTCGTTGAGTTTGTACGCAACACGGGCCACTGCCTCGTTGCCGTCTAGTGTTGCATAGTTTTTGGTGTTCATAGGTAAGAAAGTCCTTTCGGTCTACGACTGAAGATGAATGGATACAGCTCAGGGGCTGTTGACCTTTTTCCCTAGGTTGGGGGTCTAATTTCGAGAGTCAAAACAACCATTTCATTGTTTTTCTCGATCGGAATTTTATCGGGGTGAAAACTTGCACTCTCCTGAGAAGTTCAATGGTGCAAACCCTAGGATTGTGCAGAGATTATTTTCGGGTAATTTGTTTGGTTCCTAATCCAGTCAATTCTTTTCCGATCCGATCATGTAGTAAGTTCCTACAGTTTGGAATGGGTTCTTAATCTTATTTAACTGAATGTATTAATTTGTTGTAAATCAGTTAAGGTTTGTTCAGCTTCATTTTGATCGACAATCGATAGGGCAAAACCGACGTGAACCAATACATAGTCATGGATCTGGGCTTCGGGCACATAGGCTAAACTGACTTCTTTAATGACACCTCCAAAGCTGACGCGACCCATTTTTGTCAGGGGATCTTCACCAGAGATGCTAATAAGTTTTCCGGGTACTGCTAAACACATCTTTCACCTCTTTAGATTTAATCTTCTTTTAAGCATTCGTTAAGACAAATGCTTGCTTGCTAGGAGTAGCATACATTGGGGGAATGGAAGAAAAATTCAGGATTTTTTTAATAAATAGACAAAAAAATGGTGAGTAGGGGCGAAAAATTTTTCGCCTCTACCAGATGCGGTCATTGTAGATAGAGGACTTTGTAATGATTACTCCAGAAGAAGCGCTTGATATTTTTAAGCAGAAGTTCTTTGAACTTTATCCAAAAGAGTCTTGTCCAAGTTGGCTTTTTTCTCATACACAAATAAGTCATTCACATACTATAGATCATAACAAATACAGATGTACAATCTTAGCTATGACAAAAGTCCAACTCAAGGAGAACGAATTCTATGAGGAATTGAAGGGACGAGAAATTATAGGAAGAATAGATCCAGAAACTCAACAAAAAAAATATTATCTAAACTATGGATTTGAGATATTTCCTGTTTTTCAAGCAATCATAGATTTAGAAACTTCTACTATAGATATATTGATCAATGAAGATATTTATTCAATTGACAGTCAAAAACTAAGAAAACTTAGAAATGTAATTTCGGAATAAATTAAAGCTCCACCAGGAAAATACCCAATCCCGATCGTCTCCGACTCTTAGCGTATCCGCTTCGCGGACATGAAAGCGAAGCTTGTGCGCAGCGCGAATGTTTCCCTCCGATCGCAATGACAACTGTTTAAGCCGATTAGATATAAATAGACAAAAATGGGGAGTATAGGCAAATGGTAGGGGCGAAAAATTTTTCGCCCCTACCAGATACGATCGTTGTAGATAGAGGACTTTGTAATGATTACTCCAGAAGAAGCGCTTGATATTTTTAAGCAGAATTTCTTTGAACTTTATCCCCAAAAATCTTGTCCAAGCTGGCTTTTTTCTCATACCAAACTATTTCATTCATGCACGATAGATCTCAAGCAATACAGGTGTGCGATCGTAGCTATAGCAAAAATCGAACTTAGGGAGAACGAATGCTATGAGGAAGTTAACGGAGATGATGTTCTAGTCACAATAGATCCCGAAACAAAAAAGAAACGCTACTCTCTCAACTATGGGTTTGAGATGTTTCCTATTTTTGAGGCAATCATAGATTTGGAAAGTTCTGCTATAACTATCTTAACTAATAAAGATCTTTATTCAATTGACAGGACAAAATTAGGGAAAATTAGAAATTTAGGTTTTGAATAAATAGAGGTGTCCTGGATTTAATTGTTACTTAATTATTAAGGACGACTCTAAATCCTTGTTTGGGATGATGTTCGTCTGGGCTGGAAAATCCACGATAACTACACCTTGGCCAGCCTGTTTGCCACATAGTACTACCACCACGCCAAATTTTGTAATTACCTGATTTGGCTCCAGCAGGATTTAGTATATTAGTTGGATCGTTTTCATAACCTCTGCCATGATATGTATAGATTTCTTCATCTAACCAATCCCAACACCATTCGGCTACATTTTGCCACATATCCAAACATCCATAAGGACTTGCACGCTCTAAACAATTTCCCACAGGAATTGTAGTTTCAGGAGTAAACTCCCAATCATCTGTGTCGTTTGGATCTTCATCTGTCCAAGGATAAATTTGCCCGCATTCTCCTCGACATGCTTTTTCCCATTGTGCTTCAGTAGGTAATGAATATAAATTTCCAGATTTAGTTGTTAGCCACTGTGTAAATTCATAGGCATCAAACCATGAAACATAAGTTACGGGACACGAATTACTGGGAGAGGCTTCTTTTAATTCTTGATAAAAATTCCATGTGTAATTGGTTGATTGCAAAAATTCCATCCACTGCTGGACTGTAACAGGAGTTCGCTGGATTTTATACGATGATAAGAAAACTTTGCGTTTGGGTTCTTCTTTCAACTCGGCGGCTGGCTCTATTTCTGTGTTAGCTCCCATAATGAAATAGCCTTCTGGAATATAGATAAAATCTAAATTCATTTTGCTTCTGTCCTCCTATGGGATTTATTTTATGAAAAGAATGCTGTTGCCTAGTCCTTTGGAACTAGACTGCTCTAGTCTTTTTGTGAAGGGGGGGTTAGTGCTAGTGTGAGTGAGATGTGGGTGTTTGGAGTCAGGTCATTCTCTTGTACTTTTCCTAGGATGGGGACAAGTTCAAGGAGTTAGTGACTATGTTACAGAGTGTTCCTGAAAAACAGATGAGAAGGGTGCGATCGCTGCTGGCGATCGCCTGGTTACTCTTAATTGTATCTCTGATCTACGATCCCATTTCACCCCTGTTAACCCATCCCGATACCCACTGGAGCTTACTGCGTCTCGATCCGAGGTTATTCGATCCCAAAGAGTGTCACGAGGTGATGACGGTGCAGGGACAGTGTTTGGTGGAACATCCTTATGCGATCGCCACCCGACTCTTTTGGGGCGTTATTATCGGGGCAATCATTTGTATCGTTTTTTTCTTCGGTCATGAAAGTTGGCGCAGAATTTGTCCCCTCTCCTTCTTTTCCCAACTGCCTCGTTTATGGGGAATTCAACGGCAAAAACAAACCACCAATCCTCGCACCGGCAAAGTGCGCTCTGAAGCCGTAAAAATTGACCCAAACTCTTGGCTTAGTCGCCATCATATCGCCTTTCAGTTTGGATTTCTGTTTGTCGGTTTATGCCTGAGAATGTTATTTTTAGATTCCCATCGTCTCTTGTTAGCTGCTTTTCTGAGCGCCACTATTTTAGCCAGTATAATTGTCGGCTATTTATTCGCTGGAAAAACCTGGTGTCAATATGTTTGCCCCATGGGGCCGGTCGAACTCTTTTATACTGGCCCCAGAGCATTATGGGGCAGTCGCGCCCATGAAAAAACTACGTCTAAAATTACCCAATCCATGTGCCGGGCGATCGATGAAACCGGCAAAGAAAAAAGTGCTTGTGTTGCCTGTAAATCTGCTTGTTTTGACATTGATGCAGAACGGAGTTATTGGGACTCTTTGCAAGACTCACAGCGCAAGTTTTTCCATTATGGCTATGTGGGGCTAGTCTTGGCATTTTATTTATATTACATTTTCTATGCTGGCGACTTAGACTACTTTTTCTCTGGGGCTTGGACCCATGATGGGGAGCAAGTACAACGAGTTTTGACCCCTGGCTTTTACTTTTTCAATCTAGCAATTCCCATTCCGAGATTAATTGCTGTTCCTTTGACTTTTGCAGTGTTCACTTTAGGGAGTTATGGGATCTTGTGCCGTATAGAAAAAGCCTATAAAGCCTACTGTCTACGCCACGATCGAGAATTTTCAGTAGAAAAAGTGCGCCATCATGTGTTTTCATTTTCTACCTTTTTGACGTTTAACTTTCTCTTTTCTGTGGGAACCCATTCTACTTTAGAGTTATTCCCGAAATGGCTAGAATGGGGAATTCAAGCTTTGATTCCAATTTTAAGTGCTGCCTGGTTCTATCGAACTTGGAATCGATCGTTAAGTACCTACCACAAAGAGAGTGTAGCCAGCAGTTTGCGTCGGCAACTGAGTAAGTTAGAGTTCAATTTTCCTGAATTCCTAGAAAATCGTTCTTTAGAGGATCTCAAAGCAGAAGAAATATATGTTTTGGCTAAGGTGCTGCCTGGATTTAGTCAAGGGTCTAAAGTGCGAGTTTACCAAGGAATTTTGCGAGAAATGTTGGAGAAGAAGATGACTGGTTCTCAGGAGTCTTTAGAGTTGTTAACTCAGGTACGGTTATCTTTGGGAATTGGGGAAGAAATGCATTTTAAGGTACTGTCTGATTTAGGGGAAAAGTATCCAGAGCTGTTGTATGGCGATCGCCCGTTAATTCCGATGTCAAGTTTGTCCCTTTCTTCTCCCTCAAAATAAAGCTAGGATCGTAGTAGAGTGTTTCATCTAAAATAGTGCATTATCGATGGATGAGGGTATAGGGTTATTTTTCTCCCTCCTCCCCATCTTTTTCTAATGCATCAAATTAGATAAAAGAATTTACTCCTGCTACACTAGAAGGTATCTATAATATTGCAGTACTTCGCCCTAGGGAATAGTTATTGTTATGACCCGAGCACAACATGAATTTGATGTCACCCAGCACTTCGATGAAAGCCTTTCTACCCAATACGATCGTAGAATTCGCTTATTTTGTCCCAGTTATGATGCTTTACATCAAATGTTAATTCCTTGGTTGCAAGAATTACCGAAAAATGCTAATTTTCTTTCCGCAGGGGCTGGGACTGGGGCAGAAATCGTAAACCTCGGAAAAGTCTTCTCCAACTGGAATTTTGTTGCTGTTGATGCTTCTGGCGATATGCTCAATGCTTGCCATCAGAGGATTAAAAGTGTGGAGATGGGTAATCGAGTCACATTGGTCAACAGCAAGGTGCAAGACTATAAATTCCCAGGTGGATTTGATGGCGCATCGTCTATCTTTGTTGCTCACTTCATTAGAGATAAGCAAGAAAAATTAGCCTACTTCAGTTCACTAGCGAGTAATTTGAAGCCTGGGGCAATTCTAGCGATCGCCGATCTGTTTGGCAATCGAGAAACCCTTGAATTTTCTCGATTGCTGAATGCTTTACTAATGTCTTACGCAGGGCATGGTATCTCTGAAGAGCAATTCGATCGCGATCGAGAACATATAGAAAGAGATGTAGACTTTATCTCTGAGAGCGAATTGTTTTCTCTTTTAAATCAGGCTGGCTTTATCAAGCCCCTAAAGTTTTACCAAACCTATCTGTTTGGCGGTTGGATCGCCACTCGAAGCGGTTGAATTGAATCCATTGTTAAATTTGGGTGAAATTAGCTGGATTTTGATCGCGTCGATCGCGCACCGGAATCGGTCTTCCTTGGCGATCGCCAGATAGAGCTACCGTGGTTTCTAATGCTTCTCTCAGTCGTTTAGCAGCATAGATGGACATATCTCTGGGCACACTAATACGATCGTGCAGGTACCGCAGGGCTGGATCGGAACCAGATGGTGGCCGACAGAGTTCTCCTGTTATCATGTAAGTTAGAGCACAACGCAAGGCTTCATCAAAAAGGCGATCGTCCGCTGGATTAACAGGAATGATATTATGACGATGCTTGATCGCCCGGTGCAGAGCTTCCGATCGAGACGTTTCGGGTTCTGGATACATCACATCTGGTAATCCGAACCAAGGGCTGCTTCAACTTGAGCCACGGCGGAATGTAGGTATTTAATTTTGAGATGCTTGTGATCATTATCTGGCAAGCGTTTGAGCTGTACTATTGTCAAACGCTCCGACTTTTGCGGTTCTAACTCGAAAAAAGTCAGAAATCGCGTTGAGATCGTCTTAATAGTAGAAGGGCAAAAAGCCACCCCGGTCCTGGGAGCCTAGGCCAAAAAACCTGAAGGCTGCAAGCAAGGATAGCGACGTTATTCACTCTTGACGTTCAAGATGTGGAATGTATGCGAGATCCTCTTGCAAGAGAAAGCAACGCCCTTTGCCACACCAATTTTGGCTCTGTGCTGGCGTATCTGGAGGAACACCCGGGATTACGATCGGGCGATCGTTTACACCGATGGTTATGCTCCTTGCCCCGCACCGCCCCAGAACCGTGGTACTTGCATTCTGTGGTTGTTTGTGAGATCGGTGCATTACCGGAGTTGTTATCCCAAGCTACAGCTCTAATTAATTTAATTAGAGATGAATATAGTGATATTGGGTTAACGTTCAAGTTAATCTCATTCTTAGGTTATTCAACAATAGCTGATTAAGATTGCTCAGTTAGGGTATTTAACGATGATTAACGGAGGTTCATTAGCAGAAACTGGTGAAGATAAAGATGATGCTACCTTCAACTCTAAAGTAGCTGATGAGCAGCAGGTCATTTTAAACAATCTCGCCATGTCATCTGAGATTGCGAATGTCAATTTAGCACAGCAAAATGCTGTTAATAAGCAAAGTGCGCTCTTTCAATTGGAGATGGCAACGATTGGTAAATGTGTAGAAATTATTATGAGGATTGACCCCAATAGTCCTCATGCCAAAGATAATCTCGAAACCTACCAATCCCTTATGCAAAACTTGGTACAGATATTTAAACAAATGGAACCAAGTATTACAAGAAATAACGTCAGTTCCGAGGGTGGAAGTCCTGAAAAGGATAGTCCTGGAAGAAGTGCGGACCACTGAAGGTATTGAAAGCAAGTCGATTAGTAGTTGTGCGTTTTGCTTTGCCCCTACCCTGCAGCCCAACCACAATTGCTTTATTGCTTTATCAAGTTTGGATCTAAAGGGATATGAAGTCTTCAAAAAACTTCAGATTGTTTAGATTCATAGTTCAAACAAACACAAACTAACAAGGAGTAGAACAGAAATGCCAAAGCCAGATATTGACAAGGCGTTTCCTCCTGGCACTGAGTCAGAGAAGAACGCTGTAATTCACAATCTAGATCAAAGAATACAGACACTAGAGAAAGTGGGAAAATCACAGAATCCAGATAAGTCAGGAAGTGATCCAGCAGGAAGTCATCCAACAGGAAGTGATTCAGTAGGAGGTAGTGGAGACGCTTTACCCGACGATATCCGTGAATCAATTGCCATTGCCAATGCTAAAAGCGTAGCCGAGCAACCATCAATGTTGTCGAATCTCGCTTTTGCTAATTTGCTCACCAACGGCAATTTATCTCAACAAAATACCCTGTCTAATCAACAGGCGATGAATCAACTAGCGGTTACTGTTGTTGGTAACGCAGTCAATCGGGTATCAGATTTGAGTCCGATGGGCTGTCAACAAGTTAGATACAGGTAATGATCTGGCTCAACAACTAATCGATCTCAAGGCTGCTACAAAACAAGGTACACAACCTAAAAATCAAACAGAATAGTGAGGTTCGTTAGTGTCTAAGTTCCTAGCTGAAGTTGACACTGACCCGTTTAATCATTCCCACGTTAGCGCGGGAATAATTGTCCCAATTACCAAAGGAGAAATATATGACATCGCCATCAGCATTGCCCGGAGATATTCGCGAATCGGTTGCTATTGCCAATGCTAAAAGTGTAGCCGAACAGCCAGCTATGCTTTCCAATTTGGCATTTGCTAATTTAGCTGCTA
>NZ_JAGHZN010000042.1:0-69086 GCF_017746735.1 Roseofilum sp. Guam
TATCTTAATTCGTCGGGGCATTGCTTTGCTTGGACACTCTTCATTTATATCGTAACTTATTCATCGGACTTGATATGATTGCAATACCGCAGGAAGCTCTACCTCAATAATTTGTCTAATAATATCCAATTTAGGATCGTCATATTCATGCACAATAAATATCACGTAAACCAGCCATTTTCCTCCAAGTAATTTCTGGATTCCGAGATCGGAATTCATGGGATAGAGGCTTAGTCGCTTCATCGATAATCATTAATCGACGAATAACTGTATCTTGATCTTTTGTGTTTTGTTCAAAATTTTCCCAATTCGTCGATTGAAGATACTCAAAGATTAAGTGAATTGAATCAACAATATCAAGAATCGATTGTTTATCTCTTTCCATAAATCACCTGCGCTGATTCCAGGATTGATTTACGTCTTAACCAATTACGACTTTTCCCAATACCCTGCTTACTGACCAAATCAACCTTTCGGCAGAATAAACGTTCTAGCTCTTTCTGGATATCCCAAAAATCAAATCCATAAGTGACTCCTGGATCGAAAACATACAGTAGATCGATATCACTGGGATCATTGTCTGCTGACCGAAAATCGTCCCGTAGTACCGATCCAAACACTGATAATTCTATAATTTTCCACTTCTGGCAAAATGCCACAACTTGTTCCGGAGTGACTTGCAACCGTTTGTAAATTTGCGCGATCGGTATATTAATCTGCCCCAGTTGTGGTTCAAGATTGGTTTCCATCCACAATTCTCTCCTAATCTTTATAGAATAATCGATCTAATTGACTGCAAATTCGGTATAACGTCGGATATGGGGAAGATAAAATCCTAGGACAATTTTATTTTGGGGAATTCCGGCTCTGAGTAAATCATCGGCGATGCCATCTTCTAAACCATCCTCATGAATCCAAATTTTATCTCCAACTACTTCTAGATGAACAATACAACTATGGACTCGCTTTCCTTTCAGTTCTCCGACGGTTAACAATACATAATTCTGGCGATCTTCCCCAATCACCAGTTTGCGCTCTAGTTTCCCATGGGCATAGGGCAGTTTGGCATATTCTACCAGAATGTTTTTAATGACTTCATAATAACGATCTAGGGAATCCATTGCACAATCACCTCCTGCTGTCCATCGAAAACCATTAGATTTAGCCGTTTTTTTCTTAATAGAACTTCCCCAATGGGTTCTGTGAAAATCTCTTCAAATGCATCTTCTGAGAGGGCAAGATAGAGAGTTCTATCTGGATCTGTTTCTTGCATAATATCATAATAGAGAATATATTGTCCTAACGCCTTTTCTAGATCGTTAATCCGGGATTTTCCAATAAAGCTTTTAACTTCGACAGCAATCTTTTGGTTGTCCTTCTCTGCCTACAGCAGTTTCTCGGCTCCTAAATCAACAAACAAGTCTTTTCTACCGATAGTCAAAATGTAGGGATCGTTCGTAATATTCCATCCGTCCTTGATCAAGGCATTTTTTACCGTATCGTGATAAATGTCTTTAGCAGGCATCATTGACCTCTTGTTTTAAGCATCGCGATCAATCTCATGGAGTATGGTTAACACTGTAGCAAAAAACAAAACTCTAGCCTGTCTTGAAATCGTTTCTGGAATCTCTAAAGTCAATTTTCCCAGTAATGGGGTTTGCGTTGCCAGTGCATCACCGCCATAATTAAGATTCTGTCTTCTTCTTGGATTTGATAAATAATACTATAAGGAAAACGGCTGATACGGCAACATCGTGTATTTGCTGATAAAAACGACCAGGCTTCAGGGAACTGTTTGATACGATCTAAAGTGCGATCGAATTCATCTAAAAAAGCATCGCCCAAATCAGGATTGATATTGTCGTAGTAGCTAACAATATCATTTAACTCTTGTCTAGCGGCGGGATGAAAATCATAAATCATTTCTGATGCCTTTCCCGCAATTCCTGAATAACCTGTGACCCAGAAATGGGTGTTACTCGACTTTCCTGAATATCTAACACTCGTTTTTCGGCTTCTTCTGCCCAGGCTTCATTGATTTCATTTTGTTCGACTGCATCAAGACTGTTTAATAGCTGTTCTGCTAACATCACTCGTAAATGGGGAGACAAGTTGATAGCAGCGCTCAAAACATCATTGTAAGTTGCATTAACCATAGAAGTGTCTGGATCGGATACGCTTTTTGAATTATAGCATTCAGATCGGGATAGCCATTGTGTGAATTTGAACGATATGGCTGCTTATCCTGCCGACCTTACTGAGATTAGGGAAATTCTCAAGTGTCAGCATAATTTCATAGCATCCCCGAACCCAGCGATAAGATTGATTGGGGATATTTTACTGGAGCCAAAGAAAGATATTTTATATATCTTGGTTTGCCGTAGGAGATATTTCAACTCGGTAGGTCATATTTTTGCTGAAACTCTTCCCATGCTTGACGAATCGAAATTCCCTGTCCTTGCTCAAATTCTTCTAAGCTTTTCCGAATTCCGACTATTGTTTCTAATGATTCTAGTTTGTCGAGCAGGTTTTGATAACTTTCAGCATCTTGCAGCACAGCCGCAGCTTTGCCATCAATGGTAATCACAATGGGTGTTTTATCGGTTTTTAACTCGTCAAGAATGGCTGGAACGGCTTCTTGAACTTGATCAAGGGAACGAGTGCGAGAAAGATTAAGCATGGTTATTGATCTCATTGAGTATAGTTAATACGGTAGCAAAAGAGCATCTTGCCTTATTCCCTACGCCCTACTCGCCACACCAGTTTGCCCGGAGCCTGGTATCTTAATCCAGGAGTTCATCATTATAATAGTAAGCTTAAAGCGCGAAGATCGCCAATTACCCTAACCATGCAGCCAACTGATTCATCAAAATTTACCAATAAAGCTTGGGAAGCCATTGTCAACTCTCAGGATGTCGCTCGTCGAGGGAAACATCAGCAGTTGGAAGTCGAGCATGTGGCGATCGCCCTTTTGGAGCAAGGAGGACTGGCAAAAACTATCCTAGAAAAGGCGGGAATTGAGCCAGGGCGCTTATTACAGCAACTCAACCAGTTTGATAGTCGCCAGAAAACCACCTACAATGTTGATCAACTTTATCTCGGTCGCAGTTTGGATAAGCTCCTCGATGAAGCCGAAACTGCCCGCCAAAGTTGGAATGATGAATATATCTCCGTCGAGCATATTTTACTGGCTCTTGCCGAAGATCAACGGATTGGCCGGGAATTGGTGCGTCGGTTTAACCGCACCCGCACCCAACTCGAACAAACGATCAAAGACATTCGCGGCAGTCAGACAGTCTCGGATCAAGCCCCAGAAAATAGCTACAACGCTCTGGAGAAATACGGGCGAGATTTGACAGAATTGGCGCGATCGGGCAATCTAGACCCCGTTATCGGGCGGGATGAGGAGATTCGGCGGGTGATACAAGTCCTCTCCCGCAGACGGAAAAATAATCCGGTACTCATTGGGGAACCGGGAGTGGGAAAAACGGCGATCGCCGAAGCCCTAGCCCAGCGTATTGTTAATAATGAAGTACCAGAGTCTCTCAAAAACCGGCAACTGATCACCCTAGATATGGGGAGTTTAATCGCTGGAGCCAAATATCGGGGCGAATTTGAAGCCAGACTGCGGGCAGTTTTGCGGGAAGTTACCCACTCCGAAGGACAAATTGTCCTCTTTATCGATGAGCTACATACCGTAGTCGGAACCGGTTCCGGACAGTCGAGTGCCATGGATGCCTCCAATTTACTCAAACCCATGTTAGCGCGGGGCGAGTTGCGCTGTATTGGAGCAACGACTCTGGATGAATACCGCAATTATATTGAAAAGGATGCGGCTCTAGAGCGTCGCTTCCAACAGGTTTATGTCGATCAACCCGGTGTCGAAGATACCATTTCCATTCTGCGGGGGTTAAAAGAGCGCTACGAAGTCCACCATGGAGTCAAAATTACGGACTCGGCTCTGGTAGCAGCAGCCAAGTTATCAAACCGGTATATTACCGACCGCTTCTTACCCGATAAGGCGATCGATTTAGTCGATGAAGCAGCCGCTAAACTGAAAATGGATATTACCTCTAAACCGGTGGAACTGGAAACTAGAGATCGCCGGATCATGCAGTTAGAGATGGAAAAACTCTCTTTGGATGGGGAACAAACCAAAGAACCCCAAGAAAGAGTCAGACGCATTGAGCAAGAAATTACCGAACTCAAGCAAGAACAGAAAGAATTAAACGATCAATGGCAAGGGGAAAAACAATTGATCGATGATATTAATATCCTCAAAGAATTAGAAGACCAATTGCGCGTGCAAATTGAACAAGCAGAACGGGCTTATGATTTAAATCGGGCAGCACAACTCAAATATGGAAAATTAGAAAAAACGGAACGGGAGCGGGAAACTAAAGAAGGGCAACTGCAACAGCTACAGGAACAGGGATCAGCCCTATTGCGCGAACAAGTTACAGAAGCTGATATTGCCGAAATTGTTGCTAAGTGGACCGGTATTCCCGTCAATAGTTTACTAGAGTCCGAAAGGCAAAAACTGCTCCATCTAGAAGCTTATTTACATCAGCGTGTAGTCGGTCAACATGAGGCCGTACAGGCCGTTTCTGAAGCCATACGCCGCGCTAGAGCAGGGATGAAAGATCCCGGTCGTCCCATCGGTTCGTTCCTGTTCATGGGGCCGACAGGGGTGGGAAAAACGGAATTAGCCAGATCCTTGGCCGCCAGTTTATTCGACTCGGAAGAAGCCATGGTTAGAATTGATATGTCCGAGTATATGGAGAAACACGCCGTTTCTCGCTTAGTCGGTGCGCCTCCAGGATATGTGGGATATGAGGAAGGGGGACAACTGAGCGAGCAAGTCCGCCGTCGTCCCTATTCCGTGGTGCTATTAGATGAGGTGGAAAAGGCGCACCCGGATGTGTTCAATATCTTGCTGCAAGTCCTCGATGATGGACGAATTACGGACTCCCAAGGACGGATGATTGATTTCCGCAATACGGTGATTGTGATGACCAGTAATATTGGATCGGAGCATATCCTGGATGTTTCTGGTGATGATAGCCAATATGAGGAGATGCGCAAACGGGTACAAAAGGCACTCCGCAAACAGTTTCGACCGGAGTTTCTCAACCGCGTTGACGATCTGATCCTCTTCCATGCCTTGGGTAAAGGAGAATTGGGTAGTATTGTCCATATTCAACTCAAACGCACTCAGCAGTTGTTAGCGGAACAAAAGATTACGCTGGAAATTACTCCGGCTGCGGTTGACCATCTGGTAGAGGCAGGCTACGATCCGGTCTATGGGGCCCGTCCCCTAAAACGGGCGATTCAAAAACAGGTGGAAAATGCGATCGCCACCCGAATTTTAGACAATAGCTTCATTGAAGGAGATGCTATTAAAATTGATTGCCAAGAGGGTGCACTCACCTTCGGTAAACTCAGCGATGTAATCGTATCTCCAGAACCCGAACCCGTTGCCTCGATCTCCGAGTAAAGAGAGGAAAAATGTCTGTACAATTTACAGTTGCTATCCCCACCTATAATGGCGCAAACCGGTTTCCAGAAGTTTTGGATAAATTGCGCCAACAAACGGGTATCGATTCCCTGACCTGGGAAATTATCCTAGTTGATAATAACAGTACGGACAAGACGAAACAAGTTTTTCAAGAGTACCAAAACAATTGGGATTTAGACATTCCCTTGCGCTATGTCTTTGAGCCACAACAAGGACTTGCTTTTGCTCGACAATGTGCCTTTCAAGCAGCGCAAGGAGAGTGGGTAGGTTTTCTTGATGACGATAATTTACCCTATCCCAATTGGCTGATTTCAGCTTACCAATTTGGGCAAGCACATCCTAAAGCGGGAGCATTGGGCAGTCAGGTTCACGGTTTATTTGAATCTCCTCCTTCAGAAGAGCTTAAACCCCTCCTACCTTATTTAGCTCTGGTTGAACGAGGTTCTAAACCCCGACTCTACTCTCCTCGAAATAACCTCCTTCCTCCAGGTGCTGGTATTGTCATTCGCAAACAAGCCTGGTTAGAAAGTGTGCCGGAAAAATTAACCTTAAGCGGAAGAATCAACGGTAAGTTTATTAGTGGTGAAGATTTAGAGCTATTATCCTACATTCAAAACAAAGGCTGGGATATTTGGTACAATCCAGCGATGGAATTGGATCATAAAATTCCTCCTTGGCGTTTAGAACGAGACTATTTAATTCAGATGTTTCGGGGAATTGGTCTGAGTCGATATGTTACTCGTACCTTGAAAGCTAAGGATTGGCAGAGGCTTGTGATTTATCCTTTCTATATGATCAATGATACCAGAAAGCTTGTGATGTTGCTATTGCGCTACCGAGATCGCGTCCAATCTGATATCGTTGCAACCTGTCAATTAGAAATTCTCCTCAATAGTTTGAGGAGTCCATTTTATTTGTGGATGCAAGGGTATTTTAATAAGACAATTGATAGGTCTAAAGTTTGAGAGATTCATTACTTATGACAGTAGATTTTACCATTGCAATTATTACTTATAATGGAGCCACAAGGATTCCAGAAGTTTTAGAGTGTTTATTGAAGCAAGAGATAAACTCTATCAACTGGGAAGTTTTAGTGGTTGATAATAATAGCGAGGATAACACTCGTGAAGTCGTTTTGCAATATGGGAAAACTTGGCGTACAGATAGTCAGCTTCGTTATACATTCGAGAGTCGTCAAGGGGCAACTTATGCCCGATATCGTGCGGTAGCAGAAGCCAATAGTAAAAGTTTAATCGGGTTTCTAGATGATGATAATTTACCGAAAGAAAATTGGGTTGCAGAAAGTGTTGATTTTGGCATAAAAAATCCCAATATTGGTGCGTATGGTGGAATCATTCATGCCCAACTGGATATCGATCCCCCCAGTTATTTTCGCCAGATGAAAAACTATCTGACCATATGCAATCGCGGTTCTAAACCTTTCCAATATAAACGCAGTCATAAGATTCGCAGAATTCCCCCTGCACCCGGTGTGGTGATTCGTAAAGAGGCTTGGCAAGAGGCGATGCCTTCCCCAGAAAAATTGTTAATTTCAGGACGAGATCCAAGGACAATGGCTGCGGGTGAAGATGCAGAAATGATGTTTTATCTCCAAAATAGTTCCTGGGAAGTTTGGCATAATCCCCAAATGGAGATTTGGCATCATATCTATGCTCACCGCCTACAAGAAGACTATCTTCTAAAGCTAGCTAGAGGTTATGGTTTATCCAATCATTTAACTCGTTTAGCGCGATATTATCCTTGGCAACGTCCCTGGTTGCAGTTGCTTCGACCTGCATACTTTATACGTGGTGGTTTAAGAGTAATGATGTTTTATTACAAAAATCGACATGATTTAGATCGCGACTTCTCTAAACAATGTGAGTTGCAATGCAAAATTGGCCAGATGTATAGTCCATTCTTAGAAATTTATACAAATTTGATCCATAAATAATGTTATGGCGAGAAACAAGCGTAAATTTGGATTGTATAGCAGAGAAAGAGTTAGTTAGAATGCTAAGTCATGGTTTGAGGCCATAGGCAATAGAAAATCTGCTAATTCTTCCTTGCTCTGCTATAGAAGAGAGAATCGCTATATGCCACACGATAACCTAGAAACTGAGTTTCTGGTGTATTGGGTGGAAACCCAGCTTCTTTTCACAGCTATCCTCTACACGGTTTCCTGTTGAGCGGCTGCTTTGGGTTGTCCTTGGGGTTGGAACTGGAACAGAGAATAAACCACATTCCGGCGAATGGAAATCATCATCTCTAAGAATAGTTCATAGCCTTCACTCTTATACTCAATCAACGGGTCTTTTTGTCCATAACCGCGCAGTCCCACAGACTCTCGCAAGGCATCCATTTGTTGGAGATGTTCCCGCCAAAGGGTATCAATTTGCTGGAGAATAAAGAACCGTTCTGCTTGACGCATTAACCCCGCTTGAATTTGGTCTACTTCCGCTTCTTTCAAGTCGTAAGCAATGCGGACTTGTTCGTGCAAGAAGGTTTTCATCTCCGCAAAACTCAGGTCTTGGAGTTGTTGAGGTTGCAAGTCTCTGAGTAGATAGACAAACTCTTGGACTTTACTCACCAGTTGGCCCAAATCCCATTCTTCGGCGGGTAGTTCTGGGTTAACATAGGCTTCAACAATATCGTCCATAGTTCGTTCCGCATAGGCTATCACCTGTTCCTTCAAGTCTTGTCCTTCCAAGACGCGGCGACGCTCGGCATAAATGGCTCGGCGCTGGTTATTCATCACCTCGTCATATTCAAACACCTGCTTGCGGATATCGTAGTAGTAGGTTTCGACTTTCTTCTGCGCTCCTTCCAGGGAACGGGTGAGCATTCCTGACTCAATGGGCATATCTTCTTCCACTTTGAACATCCCCATCAGACCGGCAACGCGATCGCCCCCAAAAATTCGCAGCAAGTTATCCTGTAAGCTGAGGAAAAACTTCGTTGTTCCAGGGTCACCTTGACGACCCGCACGACCTCGGAGCTGATTATCAATACGTCGGGAATCATGGCGCTCTGTACCAATGACAAACAAACCACCGAGGTTAATCACCTCGTCATGTTCTTGGTCAGTCAATTCCTCATATTCCGAGCGAATGAGATTAAACACTTCCCGCAGCTTTTGAATCACCGAGTCATTGGTCGGCGCTTTTTCTGCGGCTACCGCTACCTTATCCTCAGCCGTCAATTCCGGTAAAGAGCGCTCCCCATACTCTGCTACGGCAAAATCAACAACTTCTTTCAATTTAGCTTGGGTACTCGCCGACAACTCTGTGGGGAAAATCTTCGGGGACACCTTCCAAGTTTTCACCTTCTTATCCAAACTAAACCCTTGGGCAGCCTTCCGTTTACCCGTACCCGCCACTTTCTGCACGCCCAAGCCATCCTCATCTTCCGGCTTCACAATTCGGGGCATAAAATACTCCCGTAACTTCAACCGGGCCATATAATCCGAGTTACCACCGAGTATAATATCTGTCCCCCGTCCTGCCATGTTCGTGGCAATGGTAACTCCCCCTTTGCGCCCGGCTTGCGCCACAATTTCCGATTCCCGCTCCACATTCTCCGGCTTCGCATTGAGTAACTGATGAGGCACACTCAACCCGCTCAACAGCTCTGACAAGACCTCCGACTTCTCCACACTCGTGGTTCCCACCAGAATCGGCCGACCTTCTTGGTAAAGTTCAGAACACTCTTGTGCTACCGCTTTCCACTTCGCTTCCTCTGTTTTATACACCACATCGGCCATGTCTTTACGCCCTGTCGGCCGGTTGGTGGGAACAATGGTCACCTCTAAGTTATAAATCTTCTCAAATTCTGCTTCCTCTGTTTTTGCTGTTCCCGTCATTCCCGATAACTTGGGATAGAGTAAAAAGAAATTCTGATAGGTAATGCTAGCCAAGGTTTGGGTTTCTGGCTGAATCTCCACATGCTCCTTCGCCTCAATGGCCTGATGTAGTCCATCACTCCAGCGACGACCCGGCATTACGCGACCGGTAAACTCATCCACAATGACAATTTCATCGTCCCGGACAATATAGTTAACATCCTTAATAAACAACTCCTTAGCCTTAATTGCATTAAACACAAAATGGGCCCAAGGATCATCTGGGTTAAATAAGTCGGCAACTTGTAAAAATTCTTCAGAGGCAATATACCCGTCATCGGTTAACAGTACATTACGGGCCTTTTCATCGACTTCATAATGGCCATTACCACTTTCCTCATCTAAGGCAACTAAACCTTGGGCCAGTTGAGCCGCTCTAATATATTTTTCACTCGGCCGGTCTACTTGACCTGAAATAATCAGAGGAGTTCGTGCTTCATCAACTAAGACCGAATCTACTTCGTCAATAATGCAGAAATTAAACGGCCGCTGCACCACTTCAGCCATGGAAGAAGCCATATTATCGCGCAGATAATCAAATCCGACTTCCGAGTTAGTCGCGTAGGTAATATCACAGTTATAGTTTTTGCGGCGTTCTGAGGGGGGCATATTTTGTTGAATCAAGCCCACGCTTAATCCCAGGAATCGATGGACTTGCCCCATCCATTCCGCGTCCCGACGGGCCAGGTAGTCGTTAACGGTAATAACATGAACTCCTTTTCCGGTGAGGGCGTTTAAGTAAGCCGGAAGCGTAGCCACCAGGGTTTTTCCTTCCCCGGTTTTCATTTCTGCAATCTGGCCATCGTGGAGGACCATCCCCCCAATCATTTGTACATCGTAGTGCCGCATTCCCAATACGCGCTTGCCAGCTTCGCGCACAACGGCGAATGCTTCGGGAAGGATGTCATCAAGTAAGTCTTTTTGAGCTTGCTCAGAACCCGCTTTTTCCAAACTTTGCTTAAATTCTGCGGTTTTGCCCCTCAATTCGTCGTCCGATAGACCTTGAATGTCTTCTTCGTAGAGGCTGATGTCAGAAACGAAGGGCTGATATTTTTTGAGTTTGCGGGTGTTGGGATCACCAAACAGGTTTTTCAGCATAATCGATGTACTCTACCAGACACTTTGAGGGTAATTAAAAACTTCTCCTCATGGTATCACCTCTAAGATGGGTAATGGGTAATAGGTGATGGGTAATCACCGTATCCCGGCATTCCTATCTTCCTTATCCGCGCTAGGGAATAGGGATATTACATGCCTTTAAAGCCAACGGAGCGGTCTAGTCCAGAAGCGGATAGGGGTTTGGGAGGAGGGGAAGAGGAGAGACGGTTAAGGCCGATTTGGTTGATAATGATGGCGATCGCAATGACTGAGCCGCCGATATACTGGCCGAAGGTGGGAACTTCTCTGACAATGAGATAGGCAAAGACTATCGCAGCTAGGGGACTGAAGGCATTCACGAGGGAGACTTCGGACGCATTGCTGAGTTTGAGTCCTTTGAGCCAAAAAAATTGTCCGCCAACCACGATGATGGCACTGTAGATTAACATCCATTGCCAAATTACAGGGGCAAAAACATCGGTAAAATGAGACCAACCAAAGAGTTTGACTACGATCATGAAGAAAATTAGGGTTCCTAGGGTGGTGCGATAGAGGCTAAAAAAACCGAGAGAAATGTGTTGTAGGGTAATTTTACTGATTATAGTTGCGATCGCCGTGGCTACCGCTCCAGCAATCACTAACAATTCCCCAACTCCAATCTCGAATGCTGCCATTTCCACCATGGAATCTGAAGCAGGCGCAATGAGTACGGTTAACCCAACTCCGATAAAGCCCAGGATAGCCCCAGCAATCACCCAAAGATTGACTCGTTCTTTGAGAAATAGAACAGATAAGGCTAACGTCAGTGGCGGTTCAATTCTGCCAATCAAGATTACATTACTGACGCTGGTTTGATCTAGAGCCGAAAATATCAGGGCTGGTCCTAATGCTCCTGATAATAGGGCAATCAGGCTTAAGAATCCCCAATCTTTGCTCTTCAGTTTTTTCCAGGGATGGGTCTGGATTTCTTGACGATAGAGCAGAACTAAAATAATCAATGCCCAAATATTGCCGACCAATAAGACATTACAAAAAGAGATAGGATTTCGACCGTTAATCAGGTGTTGTTCTCCTAAGTTGATGATTTGACGCGTGACTGAACTGGAGGCAGCAAAAATCAGGGTTGCTAAGATTAAATAAATGCGTCCTGGAAGGCGATTGAGGAGATTCATAGGGAATGGGGAATGGGGTGAGGGTTGCCCTGTCGATCCTATGTTAGCGTCACTAGAATAAATTTTCTCTAAGTCATACCCATTTGGGATTTTTACTTTTTAATTTTTAATTGATCAATTGTAGTCCTAACTACCAAATATCGGTTTGATGTTCGCTAAGGTTTTAAGATAACTTAGACTTAGGGATAGGCTAGGCTGCCTATGCGTTTAGAGCAATTACAAGCATTTTTATCCGTTGCTAGAACTGGAAACTTTCAACAGGCAGCCCATGAGTGTGGGGTCACTCAATCAACGATTAGCCGACAAATTCAAGGATTAGAGGCAGATCTGGGAATGGCTTTATTTCATCGTTCTTCGATCGCCAAATTGACAGTGGGTGGAGCCGCTCTACTTCCCCATGCTCGACGCATTTGCCAAGAATGGCAAACGGCTCAACAGGAAATCTCGGAACTCTTAGCAGGAAAGCAACAGGAACTGTGTGTTGCAGCCATTCCTTCCCTTTGTTCGTATGGTTTACCCCTCGTTTTACAGCGATTTTGTTGGTCTCATCCAGATGTTCAGTTACGAGTAACAGCTTTAGGGAGCGATCGCGCCTTGAAAGTGCTTAAAGATGGTTTAGTAGACTTAGCGCTCGTTATGCAAAATCGTTTTTTAACCACTAGTGCTGAGTTAGTGGTCGATCCCCTCTTTGAAGAAACTATTGCTGTGTTAATGGCAGCCGATCATCCTTTATGTCAAGAACAAGGGTTATCTTGGGAAGCGATTTCCCACTATCCGCAAGTGCTATTTAAGGATGGATATGGAATGCAACGACTGGTTCATGAGCAGTTTAGCAAACACAATCTTCACTATCGAGTCGTTTTAGAACTGAATACCTTAGACGCTTTTCGAGGTGTGATTCGCCAAGGAGAATTCCTGGCTATTTTACCTGAATCAGCAATAAGATTAGCCTGTGAAGATCCCGGCGTGATTTCCTGTCCCCTACAACCGAGTGTTCATGATGGGGGAAAACCTCTAACGCGTAATGTGGTGTTAGTCACCACTAAAGATCGGCTACAAATTCCCCCTATTGAAAAGTTTCGTACCTTAGCCCTAGAATGTATTCCGCCTCAATTTGCTCGACAAGCGACAATCGCAAGTGGAAGATAAATTAGGTAATCGGTAATAGGGAATAAATTATGAGTCATTCTTTCCGAGAACTGTTAAAAAAAGTAGGGAGTGGCCCCCATACTGGAAAACTACTCACTCGCACAGAGTCGGCGCAAGCCGCACGACAGATGCTACTTCAAGAAGCCACACCTGCTCAAATTGGTGCATTTATGATTGCTCACCGAATGAGACGACCGACACCAGAAGAGTTAGCTGGAATTTTGGATACTTATGACGAGTTGGGTCAAAAATTAAGTCCACGTCAGGACGGAGAAAAGGTAGTGCTTCTGGGAATTCCCTACGATGGGCGATCGCGCTTAGTTCCAGTCAATATCATTACCGTCCTCATGCTCAACACCGTGGGTATCCCCGTGATTCTCCATGGAGGAACTCGGATGCCCAGTAAATATGGCATTCCCCTGATTGAGCTGTGGAAAGGCTTAGGCGTAAATTGGGAATCACTTTCCCTAGATCAAACTCAGGAGATTTTTAACCAAACGGGTTTAGGATTTGTTTATCTACCTCAGCATTTTCCGAGAGCTGATAGTTTAGTTTCATTCCGGGAAGAAATTGGTAAACGGCCGCCTTTCGCAACCATTGAACTGATGTGGTGTCCCTATTCTGGGCCCGTTCATCTAATGACTGGGTACGTGCATCCTCCGACAGAAACCCTATTTAAACGAACTTTGGCTCTACGTGGGATTGAGCAACTGACGACCATCAAAGGCTTAGAAGGAAGTTGCGATCTCCCTCTGTCTCGGACAGCTATTACCGGACTCAGTGGCGATCGCTCTGTTGAGATTTCAGGGACTGAGAAGCCAGAAATTGTTCTCGAACGCTTCTGTATAAACTGTCGAGACTATGGATTGACTCCATCCGACCTGTCCTTAGAATCAGAAGAGATGGCGATCGCTTCCCTAAATGCCATTTTAGACCATCAGCCCACCCCTCTCTTAAACTCTGCAATCTGGAATGGTGGATTTTATCTCTGGCGCTGTGGGTATTGTGATAGCGTAGAGACGGGTTTATCCATGGCGAAAGATCTCCTCTCTGGAGACCAGATCGCTAAAACTCTGGATAACCTGCGTAAACGGGTCAATCCTTAAGCCATAATCCTATTCTTTATGATTCGGTTTCTCTATGAAAAAGATAGTTGTTGCCCTAGATTTTTCTGACCAAACCTCTGAAATTCTCGCCCATGCTCAGACTTTTGCCCAAATCTTCCAGAGCAAGCTATGGCTCATTCATGTGGCCGATCCAGAACCAGAATTTATCGGTATGTCCACCGGGCCTCAAGACCAAAGAGACCGTCTGGCCGAAATCTACAAAAATGAACATCATCACATTCAAGAAGAAGCTAAATCGCTACGGGATCAAGGATTTGAGACAGTGGGGTTATTAGTTCAAGGCCAGACTGTGCCAGCCTTGTTAAAAGAGGCGGAAAAATTAGGCGCTGATTTAATTATTGTCGGTTCCCATGGGCGCAGTGGTCTGCAAAAATTTCTCTTAGGGAGTGTGAGTCAGGAAATTTTGCCTAAAGCTCCCTGTCCAGTTTTAGTGATTCCTCCCAAGGAAGAACTTGCACAGTAAGTTTTGAGAAAATTTTGGGAAATATCAATGCTCAAGTGGTTTAGGGTGAGTGAGGAGCAAATTGCCCAAATTCTGGATCGGGTGCGCTCAGAGTTACCAACGACAGAAGCACTACTGATTGGGAAACCGCAAACGGGGAAAAGTTCGATTGTACGGGGACTAACAGGGATTTCTGCGGAAATAGTCGGTCAAGGTTTCCGTCCCCATACCCAACATACCGAGCGCTATGCTTATCCTTCGGAAGATTTACCCCTACTGATTTTTACAGATACAGTGGGGTTGGGGGATGTCGAGCAGGATACGGAGCAGATTATTGAAGAGTTGGCCCAGGAGTTGGAAGGGGAGGCAGTTGGCGCAAAAGTATTGATTTTAACCGTTAAGATTAATGATTTTGCCACAGATAGTCTGCGTCAAGTGGTGCAAAAACTGCGTCAAAAGTATCCTCAAGTTCCGTGTTTATTGGCAATTACCTGTTTGCATGAGCTGTATCCTCTGGATGTGGAGAATCACCCACCCTATCCTCCACAGTTTGAGTCTTTACAACGGGCAGCGTCTGCCATTGAAGAGGGATTTAAGGGCGATCGCTCCCTGGAACCGGATCGGGTGATTTTGATTGATTTTACCCTTGAGGAAGATGGGTATACGCCGGTATTTTATGGTCTGGAACAATTGCGGGATACTCTGGGGGATTTGCTACCAGAAGCTGAGTCTCGCGCTATTTATCAGCTTTTGGATCGGGGGGTGGGTAAGCAGTTAGGAAACCTCTATCGGGACGTAGGACGGCGATATATTGCTGCATTTTCAGTTATGGCGGCAACGGCGGCGGCGGTTCCTTTGCCCTTTGCGACGATGCCGGTGTTAACGGCATTGCAAGCGTCGATGGTGGGAGTATTGGGTAAACTTTATGGCCAAACCTTGAGTGTGTCTCAGGCGGGAGGACTGGTGAGTGCGATCGCCGGTGGATTTGTAGCGCAAGCCATTGGCCGAGAGTTGGTGAAGTTTATTCCAGGCTTTGGTAGTGCGATCGCCGCATCTTGGGCTGCCGCTTATACGTTTGCATTAGGGGAAACAGCTTGTGTGTATTTTGGCGATTTAATGGGTGGCAAAAAACCCGATCCCAGTAAGATTCAGTTGGTCATGCGCGAAGCGTTTCAAGGAGCAAAGGAACGGTTTAAGAATAATTAATCATTAACATTCCCTATTCCCCAACATGAAGCATGGCATCATAGTTAATTAACCGGACTTGAGATTACCCATTACCGCGCGAAGCGCTGTATAGAATTTGTCAATAAAAACCCCTCTCAAAATAGAGAGGGGAATTATTCAAGGGGGCAAGATCATTAGACTCGATTCAAGGGAGATCCTATTTAATGATCAATTTACCTTGCATTCCTGCACCGCGATGGGGTTCGCAATAGAAGGTGTAGCTTCCCAATGCCTGATCGCCAGGGATTTCAGTAGTGTAGCTGTCACCCGTTTTAAACAGAAGTTGCTTCTGAGAGAGTTTAGGTTGTCCTTCAACTACAGCGTTGTGAGGGCCAAGCTTGTTATTGATCCAAGTAATGGTATCTCCAGGAGAGGCTTCAATATTACTGGGAACAAAGACCAGCATACCGTTATCAGCACCCATTTTTACTTCAATGGTCTGTGCTGCGGCTGGTGCGAGGTTGATGCCAACGCTCAGAAGGATGGCGATCGCCACACAAACAAGAGTTCGAGCCAAAGCTTTCATAGATTTCATCTCAAAGACGATTTAACTTAAGGATTTCTTAATTTCTTATTGTACGATACTTCGGCCACTTTTGCAGATCGCACCTTACCATCGATACACTGCTTTGCTCTCTGCGTGGGGGAGAGAGAAGATATAGAACTTTGCTTGCGTTATGGCGGTATCTGTAGTAGGGGCGAAAAATTTTTCGCCCCTACAGATACCGGCATTGTAGATAAATTGTTGTGTCTCAACCTTAACCGAATTGACTATATGTCTCACTGTTGATCGAATCAACTATATGCACCAAAGCCTGTTCCCTAGCGCAAAGCACTATAATCGACGTAAAAATTCCAGAGGCAACCCATCTCTATCCGCAATAAATGTGACTTCATAAACGCGATCGCCAATCATTTGTTGCATCGGCGCTAATAAAACCTTGAGGGGAGATAGATGGGGAGAAGCCGTTACTTTTGCTTGTAAATCCTGCAACCAACTCGGTAAATCCGAAACCGAATCTGTTAAATCAAACGACAGATGATAATATCCCGTATAGTGTTCATCCCCAAAGGCATCAGCGGCTGGACGAGGTTGAGGAATCTGGATTAACTCGATCCGTCCCCCTAACCCTTCCAGCCAACAGGCTAACGTCATACCTGTAGTAAAGCGCTCCGTCACCTCAAATCCCAGGATCTCATAAAAGGCGATCGCCTCATGAATATTACCCGTGCGAATCGAAACATGGTGCATGAGACTTCTGCTTACTCAAACAAACGGAAATAAGGATAACGTACTGGTGCGCCCGGTTCCTTCTCCAAATCAAAATTAATCACTTCCCAGCACGGTTCCTCCGACGGGTCAGGACTAAATTCAACCGGCAATCCATATAATTTAGGGGGTTGGGTATCCTTACTATTGCGCCAAGTTGAATTGCGCTCTAAATAAGAATAAATCAAATCCTGATAGCGGCGAGCAATAATAATTTTAGTCGCCCGATATCCCTGAGTGTAAAGCCGGTCTAAACCCTCATGGATCTCAAAGCGAATGCCATCTGGATGGGTATGTTGTCGATACCATTGATCTTTCCAGAGTCGCCAATGACGGCCAGACTGGATATGGAGTAGCTCTTTAGTTTTCGGATCGGATTCAAACGCGCCATGACGAGGACAAAGATAGGTATCCGTCAACGTCAACGCTGGAATGGTTTGACGACAGTGAGGACACTGTATCTCTGGCCCGAAAACGGGATATTGAAACACAGGGTTGATCATGGAGCGTTTTTTGCCAGAAGAAATCGCACTTGTGTCAAGGATTGTAACACATGGCAGGTTATAGCGCTTTGTGCTGGGAACAGGGAACAGGCAATAGGGAATGGGTCAACTCAGCGTATCTATATATAATCAATACTTGTTCTGTCGTTGTCAGTTGAGTAAACATCCCATATGAATCCTTCTGAAACCCCGTTTCCCACCTACTGGGAACTCCCCGATACTTCCCCAGCAGCCTTTATTGCCTCGAATGCCACCCTAGTCGGTAATGTTCAATTAGGCTTAGGCTCTAGTGTTTGGTATGGCGCAGTGCTTCGGGGCGATGTGGAACGGATTGATATTGGAGACTATACCAATATCCAAGATGGAGCAATTTTACACGGAGATCCAGGTAAACCTACGATTCTAGAAGACTATGTTACCGTGGGCCATCGAGCTGTCATTCATAGTGCTACCATCGGCCGAGGATCTTTAATTGGTATTGGGGCCATTATTCTGGATGGCGTAACCGTGGGTGAAGGCTCTATTGTCGGTGCAGGAGCAGTGGTAACGAAAGATGTCGCGCCCTTTTCTCTGGTGGTGGGAATGCCTGCGAAGCGATCGCGAGAACTCTCGAAAGAGCAAGCTGATGATTTAATTAAACATGCCCAGAAGTATTATCAGTTAGCCCTAGTTCACGCTAATAAAGGAACAGATATAGGATTTACTGCCCCTGAATAGTCCACTGAAGCCATGCTTGCCAAAAGACATAAATCGCTAATAGTGCTAACAGTAGACGAAAGCAAAATGTAATCACTTGATCGTCCAATTTGGGCAAAAATCGGGTACTGATTTGTGCCCCCACTAATCCCCCGGTTCCTAATAAAATTCCAGCTAAGGGAACCACATTATTTTGCAGTGCATGACCGACACAAGCGGATAGGGAGGTGAGGACAATCACCCCTAAACTGATGCGAACGGCATCTTTAATGGTTTCGCCGAGCCATAAAATTTGTAAGGGAACCATAATGACTCCTCCTCCTACGCCTAAAAATCCCGCCATAACTCCGGCGATCGATCCGGTAATCATTCTCGCGAAGGTGGGATTAAACTTCGGTTTCTCAATGGTGAGTGGGTTTTGGGTAATGTTCTTGCGGACTTGCACTAAGTAGAGGTTGAGCAGTAGGAGAAGGCCGAACGAAAATAGGAGGAGATGGGAGGGAATGCGATCGGCGAAAATACTCCCGAATTGAGCGGTAATAATTGCGGGTAATCCTAAGAGTAAGACTTGAGATAATTTTAAATAACCCATGCGCCAGTTTTGCACGGTTCCCGAACTGGCAGTAATTAAAATGGAGAGGCTACTGGTGGCAACAGATTCTACGGGGGAATACCCTAATGTCGTTAATAGGGGCACTAAAACCGTTCCCCCACCAATGCCTAAAAAACCGGCTAGAATTCCGGCAAAGAGTCCTCCACTGGCTAAGAAAATAATTTGAATGGATGTCATACTGGAAAACCTTGAGGAAGCATCTTCAGGGGAAATAGGCCATGAACCCCTTTTTGCGGTCGGTTCACGACTTGGGTAATCCGAAAAGAAACGGCTAAACTACAGAGAACATAGGCTTCTTCTGGGGTGAGACCTGTGCAGTATACCAGCACCCGAATCATCTGTTCCAAGGCCTGTTCTAAGGCTTCGTCTAGGGTGGGGGCAAATCCCATGGTAATCAGGTCGGTTGGGGTTTGCGCAAGGGGGACGGGAAGGGGAAAGTTTTGATGGAGAATCACTTGAAGGGTTCCATTCATGGAGGTTTCAATGGCGGTGACGTTAACTTCGCCATCCCCTTGAGCTGCGTGACCATCGCCAACCGAGAGTAAGGCCCCAGGGACTTGGACGGGCAGAAATAGCCTCGCTCCAGCTTGCAATTCTCGATTGTCTATATTACCACCAAATGTGCCTGGAGGAATGGAAGAATGGGGTTCTGAGGGGGGAGCAACGGCTAAAATACCAAAAAAGGGCTGAAGAGGAATTTTCAGGTCTGGATGACCGGGAAAGTGGGCGGTTTGTTGGTCGAGGTCTAGGGGAATAAAGCGCAGCGCTGGATCGGGGAACTGTTGGGGTAAGGCACCCCAACCGGCACGAATGGCATTAAAACCGACGGGTAGACTGGGGGTAATGCGTTCTAGACGGATTTCTAGGATGTTGCCAGGTTGAGCGTTTTGGATGTAGATGGGGCCGGTAAGCAGGTGGGGGCCGGGGCCAATTTTGCGCTCAGGAGGGAGATGGTGACAGATGTTGAGTAGTTCTGGAGGGAAGAAGGCTTGGGGAGCGCGATCTCGTTCCTTACTCAGATAAAATCCAGTATAGGTCTCGATGTGAATGCGATCGCCCCCCTCCACCGTAAGCACTGGCGGAATTTTATCCGAAAATCCCCCCAAATGTACTGTCTCGCAAGTCGCTTTTAAGAAATGTTCTTTCATGAGTTTAGGGAATAGGCTATTTCCTCAATGTTTCATCCCTACTTTTATGAGACATTTACCGTAACTTTTTGTCCAGTTGCGGCAGATCTCTTGGCAGCGCAAGCCACTTTTAGTGCGTATAAACTAGACTGGGGATTGACATAGAGTTCTGTCCCTTCGGTTAAATAATCTAAGACTTGGCGAGTATCTTGAGCAAAGAGTCCTCTGCGAGTGCCTACGGGAATTTCTGTCGTTTTATCGAGTTGAATTAAGGCACCTCGATCGCCTTCAAATATCAGAGTGCCTTGGTGCCCATGGGCTTCGAGTTTCCGTTCGGGATGCCAAAAGACATCCCCTTTACCATAAATAATATCGGCAATTGTACCACAGGTAAAGCGGAGTTGAGCCGTACAAAAACAGCCGTGGTAATAGTCTGAAGCTTCTGGCCAATAGCAGTTTTGGGCGTAAACCGTATCCACTGTTCCTAATGCATCGGTGAAACGGTGGATACAAGAAAGAGACGCGACTAGAGGAAATCCAAAGCCCTCTTTTTGATAATTCCAGCGCTGGGGTGCAGGATGTTTAGGGGCGATTTTGCTATAGCGTAGATAGCTAATTTCTCCGAGTTGGGGTAGGGTTTGTTTAAAGGCTTGATGGAGTCCACCTAAAATTTCGATATGCTCAATATGCAGAAGTTTATGTTGGGTTTTCGAGAGTATCCAGAGGCTTTGGGCTTCCTCAAAGTTAAGCGCTAGGGGATATTCAACGACGACGTGCTTTTGAGCGGTTAAGGCGGCTTTGGCGATCGCCCCATGGTCTCGATTAATTGTACTAATCATGACCAGATCCAATTCATCAAGATCGACTAGTTCTTGCCAAGACTCTAGCATCCTTGCGCCATATTTTTGGGCAAACTCAGCCGTTTTCTGAGGATTATATCCCACCACTGCCATCAGACGACTACGGGAGTCAGCGTGTAAGGTTTCTGCCCTCAAACGAGCTGCAAATCCCGTGCCAATCAAACCGACATTCAGATCATTCTCCAATGGTTTCCCCCATCAATTCATACTTTCCACATAGCCCAAAAATGCCTTCACCGCCTCATTCGGTGGACTTTTATAGACATAGAATAAGTCGCGCGTATAGGGATAACTGGAAAATCCAGGTAACACCCCATCAATAGCCAACGCTCTCACCGTACTCTGACTAACAATTTGATCGGCTGTAGCGTAACCTATGCCATCTTCACCCAATGCCCGTAGCATGGGAGTGGTAGCATCTCGGTCTAAGGTCGTAATATTCGGGGTTGTACCGAAATTCTCCCCTTGTAGTGCTAATGCTTGAAACGTCTGACGGGTTCCACTGATTGTAGGTCGGTTAATCACTCGAATTTGACGATTTGACCCCCCAACCTCTGACCAATTGGTCATTTTTCCTTGGAAGATGTCCTTCACCTGTTGAGCTGTTAAGCCAGCAGAGAAAGGATTACTATTGCTAACGGCGATCGCAATTTGATCCCTCGCCACTGGAAACGCCATTAACCCCTCCTCCGTCTCTTGCGATGACAGGGGACGAGACACTGCCGCCACATCCAACTGTCCCATCAATATCCCTTGAATCCCCTTATCTGAACCATTCGCCTGAGTGACTACCGTGGTATTGGAAAATTGCCCTTCAAAGCCCTTTTTCAGGGTTTGATTCAGCGTCACCATACTGGTACTCCCATCAATACGAATCACCGTACCTCCTGGAACAGATATCGGTTTGACAAACTGAGGGGCTTGGCTATTATCGACAGTGGGTTGAGCAGGAGTTGATGCTCGATCCTCTGTTTCCAAATTTTCCCCAGGAGATGAAGGGGGTTGGCGCAAGAAAAACCAATAGCCTCCTCCAGCTCCCAAGATCAAAAACAGAATAATGAACAGAAATGGAGATGGGTCGCGATTTTGAGCCATAATCTCAGTTAGCCAGGAACTTGAGCTAAGGTGCCAATATTCTCTAAAGCTAACCCCGGACAAGTCCGTTTGACTAGGCCGGTCAACACATTACCCGGGCCAAGCTCAATCACTTTTTCAATCCCTTCTTCCACGAGCTTTAAGCAAGTTTCTCGCCACCGCACTGAACCGGTCATTTGCTCAAGTAAACGAGTTTTGAGAGTATTGGCATCAGTAGTGGGGGAAGGATCGACATTGGACAGAACGGGAACTTTCGCTGCTGCAAAGGAGATGGTTTCCAGAAATGCTCTAAACTTTGGCGCAGCCGCATCCATAAAGGGGGAATGGAATGCACCAGAAACAGGTAAGGGAATGGATTTTCTGAGCTTAATTTGAGCAATAACCTGATCGACGGCTTCCGGTTTCCCAGAAATCACTACTTGTTTAGCACTATTGTCATTGGCTAAGACCACATCTGGCGTTTTTTCTAGCACCTCCTGGAGTTGATTGAAGTCGAATCCAATCAAGGCAGCCATTTTACCCCCTGAAGCATTCTCCATCAGTTCCGCCCGGTGCTTAACCAATTGCAGTCCTGTGACGAAATCAAAGACTCCAGCCGCATACAGGGCAACATATTCACCCAAACTATGGCCAGCGACCAGATGGGGGGAGTGGCCTTTTTCTTGTAGCAGGTCAATCAGAATAGTCTCAATGACATACAGACAAGGTTGAGTATAAAGAGTGCGAGATAAGGTTTCTGCTTGACTTTGACAGAGGTCTAAAACTGACCATCCTAAAATTTGTTCGGCTTGAACAAAACGATCTTGTGCAATTTTGGTATCTTTAAGGTCGATACCCATACCTGTTTTTTGCGATCCTTGTCCGGGAAATAACCAAGCTGTTTTTGTCATAGATTAGTAGTAAGTAATGGATAAAGAGTAATAGGGAATAGGTTATGGGTAATGGGTCATCTCCGCGTTCCCCTATTGCCTATTGCCTATTCCCTATTGATTAATGTCCCCAGCGAAAGATTGCCGATCCCCAGGTTAGTCCTGCACCAAATCCAGAAGCGGCAATCAAATCGCCGGGTTTAATTCTCCCAGCGCGAACGGCTTCATCAAGTACCAGGGGAATGGAGGCAGCGGAGGTATTGCCGTAGTTGGCTAAATTACTCAGGACTTTGCGATCGGGAATATTGAGCCGTTTAGCCACAGCATCAAGAATGCGTTGATTGGCTTGATGGAGGATCAGCCAATCGACTTCATCGCTGCTGATTTGGGCATGAAAGAGGGCTTTTTCAATGACTTCAGGAACTCGTTGTACAGCAAAGCGATAGACTTCTTTGCCATTCATGCTGATAAATTGATAGGTTCCTTGACCGACGGTGAGATGAGGAAGGATTTCCTCATATTTGGGTTGGTAAGCCAGTTGCAGACAGTTATTTTGGCTGCCATCACTTTTGAGTTCAAATCCGAGAAGCCGATCTTCTGGATTGGCTTCCATGACAACAGCTCCTGCACCATCACCAAATAAAACGCAAGTGGTGCGATCGCTCCAATTGACCCATCGAGAGAGCAGATCTGCCCCAATCACCAACACTTTCTGGTAAGCTCCCGTCCGGATATATTGCCCCGCCGTCACCAATGCAAAGAGGAACCCAGAGCAAGCAGCGGTTAAGTCAAAAGCGACTGCTTGATGGGCCCCTAATGCGGCTTGGATTTGACTGGCATTGCCAAATAAATCATCGGGGGTTGAAGTAGCCAGGACAATCAAATCGAGATCGGCAGGGGAAAGTCCGGCTTGCTCTAAGGCTTGAAGTCCTGCTTGGGTGGCGATCGCCGTTAACGACTCCCCCTCTCCAGCCACACGACGATTTTTAATTCCCGTCCGAGTAGTAATCCACTCATCTGAAGTTTCGACTCTCTGGGATAGGCCCTGATTCGTCAGTTTCGCTCCAGGGGTAGCCGAACCACTACCGGTTATTGCAATGCCCATAGGTTTCATATCTGTTGTTTATTTTCTCAAGGAAACAATCCTGGCTTGTATAGCAACCACCCAGGCAGTTAGCACAGACTTACTGTCACCTAACGTAGGTTTATTGCCTATTGCTCGAGGGCGAGGCGCTATATATCCAAGTTATCCCTCACTCTCCTGGTTTGCTGAAACTGTGCCTAAGTTGGCTACCGTTTTTTGGTATTGTCCTCGGAGTCGGTCTAAGACGCGATTATCCACCGCTTCTTTACCTAAACGCACTGCATTAAAAATGGTTGGGGCTTGGGCAGAGCCATGGCTAATGATACAAACTCCTGCGACTCCCAACAGTAATGCTCCTCCATGTTCGGCATGATCTAAGCGTTGCTTGATCCGTCTGAGATTGGGTTTGAGGATCGCTGTACCGATTTGGCCGTGAAGACCTTGGGGCAACTCTTCTCGCACAATCTGTAACATGACGCTCCCGACTGCTTCCGCAAATTTGAGCAACACATTACCAGCAAAGCCATCACAAACAATCACATCATACTGACCCGATAGGACATCGCGACCTTCTGCATTGCCAATGAACGGAATCAGAGGATTTTCATCTAATAACTGGTGAGTACGAATGGCTAAGTCATTTCCTTTGCAGGATTCTTCTCCAATGTTTAATAGTCCCACTTTGGGTTGGTCAATTCCCAGAACGTACTGACTATAAACTGTACCCATGAGGGCAAATTGTTCTAAAAATTGGGGGCGACAATCGACATTCGCCCCCACATCTAAAATCAGAACGGATTTATCAGCCATCAGGGTGGGAAACATTGCCCCGATCGCCGGACGGTCAATCCCGGGTAAGCGCCCTAACCGCAGCAGGGCTGCTGCCATGGCTGCCCCAGAATGACCGGCCGATACTACTGCATCCGCTCTATTTTCTTTTACTAAATTCATCGCCACACTGATGGAGGCATTTTTCTTGCGTCTGAGAGCAACCAATGGTTCCTCATTCATGGAAATCACGCCTTCGGAAGGTACAATTTCCAGTTGGTGTGATTGGGTGTGCTTGCCGATTGATTCTTCAATCCGATCGGGATCGCCCACCAACAGGATATGGACATCGAGTTCCTCTTTTGCCCTTAGCGCTCCTGTGACAATTTCATCGGGGGCGTAATCCCCACCCATTGCGTCTATTGCGATTCTTGCCGGAGTTGATCCCATTGCTCGCCAGTGATAAAAGCCTTACAAATTCTACCAAATCGTTTCACCCCAGAGATCGCCTTCTGAAAGCGATCGCTTAATTTTCTGGGGCTATTCCTCTGCTCCTGCCTCCAGAATACGTTGGAATAAATACCCTGTTCCCCTAGCCGTGAGGATTAATTCGGGGTTACTGGGGTCTTCTTCTAACTTGGCTCGCAGTCGCGAAATATGAACATCGACTACACGAGTGTCCACATGACGTTCTGGGGTATATCCCCATACTTCCTGTAGAATCTCGGAGCGGGAGAAGGGTTCTCCTGAACGACTCACTAAGAGTTCTAGAAGGCTAAATTCCATTCCGGTGAGGCGAATGCGTTCGTCTCCTTTATAAACTTGTCGTTTATTGGTATCGATGCGGATATTGCTCACCTGGATCACGCCGGAGCTAGGAATGCCAGAGGTGCTGGTTTTATCTACCCGACGGAGAACTGAACGAATGCGAGCTTCGAGTTCTTTGGGAGAAAAGGGTTTAACCACATAATCATCAGCTCCCAATTCTAGCCCCGTAATGCGATCGGCCACATCTCCGAGGGCAGTTAACATGATGATCGGCACATCTGATTCTTTACGGAGTTCTTGGCAGACTCCATAACCATCGAGCTTGGGCATCATCACATCTAAAACCACCAAATCCGGCAGGATATGGCGAAAGGTTTCTAGGGCTTCTTCCCCATCACCAGCCGTGACGACATCGTACCCGATCATTGATAATCGGGTTTCTAAGATGCGTCGGATACTGGCTTCGTCATCAACAACCAGAATTTTTTCTTTGTCCAAGTGCCGTAACTCTCCTTGACCTCTGAATTCTGCTGCAAAAGTTTTATCTTAACTTGTCTTAACACTACGATATTATGTGGTTGGGCTTTTGAGCAATAAGGAATGGGGAATAGGGAATAGATATTGGGTAACAAGTTAAGCAAACGAGAGAGTGACTGACTCAATTCCTGCCTTTTCGTTTCGGCCAATTGTCGGAGCGATCGCGCTTCTTCCGTAGCTTTTGTACCCAATTTTACTTTATCTCAGTCATCAATGATGTCTTGCAGTCCACTGGCGAGTACCCCATTATATAAGTTTTTGAGAAACCGGATTTCTAGTTCCCATGGGTATAGCGCTGCGCGCTAGGGAATAGGGAATGGGGAATGGGGAATAGGTTATGGTTGCTAGGTTTTCAGTATTAAACCATATCCTAACCGACTCTTTCTCTGCTATAGGACTAGCTGCGAGCAGAGTAGCCAGCGTTCATCGGTTTGGCTCGAGTCCCACCAAGCGCAGGAAATGCAGGCGGCCTAACCTTTCCCCAGCAACGATAGTCCGGCCATCAGGGGAAATAGCGCAGCAGGCCATTTCATCCTCTCCAGAGAAACTAGCTATTACTTCTCCAGTTTGTAGATGCCACACCTTCAGAGTCTTATGGTCTGAAGCAGAGACCGCCCACTCTCCATCTGGGCTAACTGCTACGCCATCAAACCAGTCGCTCTCATCATCACCGTAGAACGTATGCTGTAACTCCCCTGTGTGCAGATCCCATACTTTTATGATGTTGTCCCATGAATGAGAAATTACCCGTTCTCCATCTGGAGTTATTACTGCGGTTTTGATCGAATCGCCATCGTCATTATCATCATCATCATCGTCATCGTCATCATCATCGTCATCGTCATGACCTATGAGAGTTCGCTCCAGCTCCCCAGTGAGCAAATTCCATACCTTCAGAGTCTTGTCGGCTGAAACAGAGAGCGCTCGCTCCCCATCTGGAGTCACCACTATAGTAAGCATTGAGTTCCTATGACCTTCCAGGGTCTGCTCCAGCTCCCCAGTATGCAAATTCCACACCACCAAGACACCATATACTGAATTAATGACTCGCTTCCCATCTGGCGTTACAGCTAGGCTATCAGCCGAGCAGCTCTCCCCTGTAAAGGTTTGCTCTAATTCTCCTGTGCGTAAATTCCACACTTTCAGGGTATCGTCGCATGAAGCGGAGATCGCTCGCTCCCCATCTGAGGTTACCGCTATGGTATAAACCCATTCGCTATGACCTGTAAAAGTCTGCTCTAATCCCCCAGCGTGCAAATTCCACACTTTCACCGTATTGTCCTCTGAGCCAGAGATTGCTCGTTTCCCATCTGGGGTTACCGCTATGGCAGAGACTGAGCGACTATGGCCTTCAAAAGTCTGCTCTAATTCCCCTGTATGTAAATTCCACACTTTCACCGTGTTGTCGTCCAAACCGGAGATTGCTCGTTGCCCATCTGGAGTTACCACTGGGCGGCCAACCCGGTGGCTGTACTTAAAAAAGCTCGGCTCTAACTCTTGGCGGTGCAGATGCCATACTCTTAGAGTATTGTCCCCCGAAGCCGAAACCACTCGCTCCCCATCTGGGGTTACAGCTAAATCGCTAACCCAACTGTTATGACCGAACAAAAGCTGCTCTAACTCTCCAGTCTGCAAATTCCACACTTTCAGAGTTGTATCTTCTCCCAATTCTGCTGAACTGGAAATTGCTCGCTTTCCATCTGGGGTTATTGCTACGGCACTAACTGACTCGCTATGACCACCTTCCAGGGTCTGCTCTAACTCCCCTGTCTGTAAATTCCACACTTTTAGGGTCTCGTCGTCTGAACCTGATATCGCTCGCTTCCCATCCGAGGTTATGGCTACGGCATTCACACACCTGTCATGTCCTGTGAGAGTCTGCTCTAACTCTCCGGTTTGCAAATTCCAGACTTTTAGGGTGTCGTCGGAGGAACCCGAGACTACTCGCTTGCTATCTGGAGTAACTGCTACGGCATTAACACAACTGTCATGTCCTTTCAGGGTGCGCTCTAACTCCCCTGTATACAAATGCCATACTTGTAGTGTGTCGTCGGATGAACTCGAGATTACCCGCTCGCCATCTGGAGTAACTGCGACGGCACTAATGCGGTGACCGTATGGAAAAGTATGTTCTGCCTTGCCAGTGTAAAAATTCCACACTTTTAGAGTACCGTCATCTGAACCAGAGATCGCTCGTTGCCCGTCCGGCGTGACTGCGACGGCCTTAACATAGTGGCTATGATCGGTAAAAGTCTGTTCTAACTCTCCTGTCTTGAGATTCCACACTTTTACAGCATTGTTCTTGCCCCACGAACCCGAACCAGAAATTACGAGCTGCCCATCCGGGGTGACTGCTACAGCATAGAGTGATTCGGTATCTTCCAGAGTTCGCAGGAGCGATCGCCCCGGAGGAATTAAACTTGAGGTTAACGGACGCAGGCCAGGAGTTTGGCTCTGCTTGGCTCGGGCGAGCAATTGTTGAATCTCCGGACGTTTGAATCCCTGCATCCGTCCCAAGAGTTGCCCCACCAGTTGGCGGCGATCACGTTGTAATGCCTTGACCGAAAGTTGCAGCGCTCTTTGCACCAATTGCAGTACTGGAAACTGTTCTATTGCTTCACCGATTAACTCATAATCCTCAATGAGTGCTTGCACGCCCAATTCAGGATGGTTAATCTTGGCTTCGATAAACTCAAAATCTGTGAGTAGTTCCCCATACTCTGGCAACTGCCCGGATCGTACCAAGCTGTAAGGATAAGTTCCCAAATAAGCAGACTCGAGAACAGCGAGTTCGCTGCGATCGTTTTTGCTCTGCCGGTACTGCTTCAAGTATGTGGCTATGCGCCGATTAACTTCTTCAAACAATTGACGCTCTCGGTCGAGTTCCCGTCTAGTTTCGAGAAAGTCAATAAAACTCCTGTTATGGATTTGGTAGCATTTTGCTCCCTGAAAGTTCGTGGATGACACAGACTCAACCCATACATTCTCCAGCAGATTTTCCACATCATCCCTATCTTGTTCGGCAATCTCAGCGATTATCTTGCTGGTGACAGGTTGTTTCATTTCCTGCACAATAAACAAAATCATCACCATGAATTCTGGCGGAGCATAGTGCCTGCCTATTTGTACCCCAT
The DNA here is from genome assembly GCF_017746735.1 of Roseofilum sp. Guam. NCBI lineage: Bacteria > Bacillati > Cyanobacteriota > Cyanophyceae > Desertifilales > Desertifilaceae > Roseofilum > Roseofilum sp. Guam. Next base: position 28,959 of record NZ_JAGHZN010000042.1, read on the forward strand.
AGTTTTGATAATGCTCGTTGAGACCATCCGGGAGTTGAGCTAACTGCAAATAACCATATTGACTTTTGGCGATCGCTGGTAAGAGATAGCGCCCAATATAGGTTTTAATATCAGCTTCATTGAATTGAATATACTTGTCTTCTCGCAAATCCAATTCAGCACAGGGAACGTCTGGAGATAAGTCCAACCCATTGGTCTGGGTATTGTCAGGTCGGCGCGTCAAAAAAATATAAACCCCCTCTGGCAGCGTCACGGGTAAATTTAAAGGATTCCCTCCCTGCTTTTGATTGACTTCATCTAAAGCATCAACAACTAAAATTAATCGCTCTCCTACAGATAGTTTCTGACTCGCTTTTTGCAACAAGATTAGCAAACTATCCCTGGCTACATTTACCAACTCATACCGCCCAGTCAACTGCTGGCGAATACTCTTCAGAAAGAATTCTGGAGTATTTGTATTTTCATGCAAAATATTAAAATGATAGGGATATTGGCGCTCAGATACCAATTTGGCCGATAATGCCGTTTTCCCTATTCCGGCATCGCCAATAACGATAAAATAGCCTTTGCTCTGCTCCTGCATAAACTGGTCAAATGCTTGAAACACAAACTCACGACCACAAAACTTTTCAGTCTTCTTGGCAATCAGTGCCTTAAATTCATCGCAGTACAACCCTTCTAATTTCTGAGGAATGAAAGAAGGACGGCCATGGCAATATTGCCGCCTCAGGAAGTTATGCAAAATGCGACCTTTTCCTGAGCTTTTACGGTTCTCTAAATCTTGACATATGTCTTCAAAATTAGCATAAATTAACCTCATATTTCTCTTGACAATACCCTTAGAGAAATTCGTTTTTGCAGCAGCCTTGTTTTCATTTAAACGTTTATTTTCACTAGGAAATCGCGCCAATAAAGTCTGTTCTTGCTCGGGAGATAACCCGCGCTTCTCACAGATAGTTTTGATAAAGTCTTCCCAACTCATGGTCATGCTATTTTTCCCTTCTCATCCTCAGCCAGAAGAACAATCTGTCCCAACGATAACACTCTCAAGTGGCTGAGGTTAAACAATCTGGTACTTTTACTGACTCAGTTCCTGCATGTTCTCTTCGGCAAATTGTCGGAGCGATCGCCCTGTGTCCATGGCTGTTGACCAATTGTACAGGCGATCGCATAGAGAAGAACAATCCGAGGTAATCTCCCCATGTTCCCATGACATACCTAGAAATATTGGCGCAATTTCAACACCTTCATGACCTCTCGGCGCACTCGTTTATACAATGGCATTGTGCCAACGGGAATTTCGGCATAGAATTCACCATTGACCAATCCTTGCTGGTCTAAATTATCCACTGTTGCTGTTAAAACCAATTGCTTCGTTTGTTGAGAAGCATCGGGTTGCGCCGCTTTTTTCATATTGCTCACATCTACTGTTTCAATCTCATAACCCGGTTGCGTTGGTTTTAATATCACTTGCGCCGATCCTTCTTTCAGGATCAGTTGAATTAAATCTGCTTCTGCTTGATCGACAAAAATTCTCGCCTCTAGTCGATCCATTTGCACGATTTGCATAATTAGATCCTGGCGTTCTAACCATTTTCCCTTATTATCTGATAGGTTTTCAGCAAAAACAGTTCCTTCATGCTCGGCTTCAATAATTTGGTTTTTTGACTGCTGCTCTTGTAAAGTAGCGATGGTTTCTTGACGGATCTCGACGATCTCTGATTGAGCTAACTTTTCTTGTTCGGCAGATTGCAATTCCTGAATTACGGTTGCCAAACGCTCTTCTTCCATTCTCAAATCATCTTCAATTCTCTCCAGGGAGCGCTCTAGCCTCTGACCAATAGCGGCAATTTCTGCACGTTTAGACAACTGATGAGTGATCAACTCTTCAATTCTAGCGTCATTCATAGCTGACTCTTCTTGCAGCATCTGGATTCTTTCTTCAAGATCGTGTTGATAATTTCTAGAAAGTGCTTTTTCTTCAATAGCTTCTCGCGCATCATCAATTTGTTTTTGCAAACGTTCCATTCGCCGATCGCGATGATCGATTGCCTTCTCTAATCCTCCAATCTGTCGATCCATCGCTTCAATTTCATGGGTGATACTTTGAATTTCTGGAGGCGGCGAACTGCTTGACAATCGATTCACATCTTGCCGAGCGTCTTCTACTTGCCGCTGTATCGCTCTCACTCGCTGCTCTGCTTCGCTTTGTTGAGCCACTAAAATAAAAATCCTTTCACGGGCAGAGGTTAACTTTGCTTTTTCTTCTTTCAGTTTAATTTGTTCGGCTAGAATCTCTTCTTTCAAATCTTGACTTTGAACTTCAGCCAAAGTGTCTCCAGCTTTGACTTCATCTTCATGTTGAACCAGGAAATTAACGAGTCTTCCGGGTTCTTCTAGATAAACCGGGTGGATATTTTCTTGTAAAGGGGTGAGTTTTCCTTCGCCCCGCACGGAGATCGGAACTTCCAGTTGGGAGAGCCAAAATCCACCCCCTAAGACGACGGATAAAAAGAAAATTCTGCCCCAGTTAATGCCTGGTTTCTCGGGAACAGGCATGGATTCTTGGGCAGGCATTTCTGGAGATTTCGGTGCAGATGGGGCAGAGGATTTAATTTTATTGGGGGGAACGGCTTTTAAGGAAGGGTGTTGGCGTTCAGGGGTGCTAGTCATAGTAGATACCAAAAATAAAAGAACAGCAGGATTGACGACAAAATTCAGGAAACCATTAGTCTCTGGGGCAGAAATAGTAAACGGCCCAAATTGCGAGCAACAATAAGGCGGTGATGGGCATATTCGTAAAACTCCAGGTGAAAATGCGCCAAAAGAGAAAGCCAAACACAAACCAGATGTAGAGCAAGCTCCAGGGAGCGTAAAGGGCTAAAATCCACAGGTCTTTTTTGGGTTCGCGGATGGGTTTACCGGTGAAAAAGTTAATGTATAATCCAAAGGCGCGACCTCTTAAGTTGTTAATGCCGGTGGCAGCAACGGCGAGATAATAGCCATCAAATTTGGCAACGGGGTTGAGGTTGAGGGCGAGGGTAAATAGGGCGGCTGCCATGAGTAGAAAACTGGTTTGATGCAACCAGATGCCATCGGTGGAAAAATGCCAGATCCAAAATCCGATCGCCGCTAAAATGAATTGCACTAAGATTCCAGCTCCGACTACCAACAACCGTTTCGATCGCGGCAAACAGTAGCTATCGCTAGTATTGGTATAGGCTGCGGGAATCAGCATCATGAACAAAAGACCGATTTCGGGCACGATTCCTCGATAATGTTTGAGGGTGAATGCATGACCGAATTCGTGGAGGGTGACGACAAAAGCGCTACAGAGAATGAAGGGTAATGTCAGTGATGCTCCGTAGTGCTGGAGCAGTTGTTGCCCTTGAAATACAATGATGTCCCGATGGTAGACTCCGAGGGCAGCAGAAAAGCTTAGAAACCCCAAGAGCAGAACGGCTGCGGGTTGGGAGAAGAGCCAGCGTATTTTGTCGATATGGGCGTTGAGGAAGCGATCGGGGTTAAGAAGCGGAATTCGGAAAAAGAGCAGTTGTAGGGGGGTAAATTTGCCTCTACGGGGTTTTGCTGGTTCGGTTCCTACTAACATACCGGTGGCGGCCAGCATTTGCAACAGACCTTTGAGATGATCGGGGGGAATGCAAAATTCTTGGATAATGGCTTGGGGCGATCGCACACCAATCTGTTCAATAATGATTTTATCTTGGGTCCCCACTTGCAGAAACGTCACATTTTCTGGGTTTCGCAGTACCCAATAGTCTCGGTGTTCAATCCACTCTAGACAGGGTTTGAGTTGGGAACCCCTAGGAGGAGGTTCAGGTATTTCGGTTGCTTCGACTGGATCAAAAGTCAAGATTCCCAAACCGATCAATTTTTCGAGCAGTTGCCCTGCAAAGTTGGGGTCAAGTGTGCCTTCAAACTCATCTTGGCAAGCTTTTTGGATACTCTCTAGGCTAAATTGTCCGGTAAAGTAGCGCAGAGCATAACCTTCTTCTGGTGGAAACAGGAACTGTTGTCCCGATGCTTTAAGGATGACTTGGTTGGAGTCTTTAACTTTACCGAGTTTCCAATATTGTCCCAAGTTCGGACAAATCAGGGTATCGCTTTGAGAAAGTGGGGGGGATGATTCGGAGTTCATCTTCTTGGGTAGACGCGATGGATAGATAAAAGAAGGAGAACTGAGTTCTCCTTCGAGAGGATAGCGGCAGGATTGAGGAATTTGCTCCCTCCTATAGGGTTCTCAGTTTTTGGAGGCGGTTTTTATGCAAAATCCCGAAAACTGTAATATTTCTTCACAGAGTGGAGGTTGAAGTGGACATTTTGGCGATCGCCCCAGAGTGAGTGCCAACACGAACAGCGATGGGAATTTCAGGTATGATCTAAAGTCTTGGTGAACTAAAATCTAGATATGCTCAAGAATGATAAGTGGATAGCAGAACAAGCCCAGAAGGGAATGATTGACCCGTTTGAGCCTTCATTAATTCGGGCCATTGAAGGCGATCCGGGATTGGTCAGAAAAGTATTAAGTTATGGCGCTTCTTCCTATGGGTATGATATCCGATTAAGTCCCAAAGAATTCCTCATCTTTAAGCACATTCCCGGTACAGTTGTCGATCCGAAAAATTTTAATCCCGACAACCTTGAATCGGTTCCCCTGCACCAGGATGAACAGGGCGACTTTTTCATTATTCCTGCCCATAGCTATGGCTTAGGTGTTGCCCTAGAGCGTCTAGAGATTCCACCCAACATCACAGTTATTTGTTTGGGTAAATCAACGTATGCTAGATGCTCTATTATTCTTAATGCGACTCCCGCAGAAGCCTGTTGGCGAGGTCATCTGACCTTAGAATTGTCCAATTCTTCCAGTGCCGACTGTCGAGTTTATGCCAATGAAGGGATTGCCCAATTGTTGTTTTTTGAAGGAGAACCCTGTAACGTCACTTATGAAGACCGATTGGGTAAGTACCAAGATCAAACCCATCAAGTGGTTTTACCGAAAGTGTAAATGATCTGATGTCAGGAGAATTTACTACCATAAGTCCTTGCGAATTTATTCGTTCGGCAAGGGACTGTGGTGTTCACTTCTCCTGTCAAGGAACTATAGCTGTTCTTTGGATCTGCGATCGAGCGATAAAATTTATCCCGATTTTAATCTTTAGCCTCTCAAGGACATCGATAGTGGCACAATGGAGAATAAACAATGATTGCTATACAAACTGAGGTCTTATGACGATTCTTCCTCAACTGCAACCTGCTTTAGCCCAAGGACGGGCGCTGAAAGTGATTAGTGGGTTAATGAATTTTGATGCCGATCGCACAGCTATGGTGGTTAAGGCTGCCGATCGCGGAGGGGCGACATTTGTGGATATTGCAGCCGATCCGAATTTGGTGCGTCTTTGCCGCACTTTAACCGACCTACCCCTGTGTGTTTCTGCCGTGGAGCCGCAGAAATTTGTGGCGGCAGTGGACGCGGGAGCGGATTTGATTGAGATTGGGAATTTTGATGCGTTCTATGCCCAAGGACGGCGATTTGAGGCGGATGAGGTGTTGGCACTGACTCAGGAAGTGCGATCGCTGCTTCCGGATATTATGCTCTCGGTGACAGTTCCCCATATTTTACCGTTGGATGAACAGGTACAGTTAGCTGGAGCGCTGGTTACTGAAGGGGCAGATGTGATTCAAACGGAAGGCGGAACCAGCAGTCAACCCACCCATTCCGGCACATTGGGATTAATTGAAAAAGCAGCTCCTACATTGGCGGCTGCTTATGAAATTTCCCGTGGGGTCGAGGTTCCGGTCTTATGTGCTTCTGGCTTATCTAATGTTACTGCACCAATGGCGATCGCCTCTGGCGCTCAAGGCATTGGGGTGGGTTCGGCAATCAACCGGTTAGATAATGAAGTAGCTATGGTTGCTGGGGTACGTTCTCTGGTAGAAGCATTGAATTCGGCGATCGTTGTGCGCTCCTAATTCACTCTGGATAAAGCCTTGAGAGGCAAGGGGCTGACCTGCTCTCAGCCCCTTGTTAAGGGCAAATGCATAGAGAACGGGTTTTAGGCGATCTCTAATTCCGTAAACTTTCGAGTCTCTGGAGAATGAAACGCCAGTACAATGTCAACGTCTTCTTTGGGTACGTTACGATCGCACCAAATAGGATATGGAGCGGCAAAAGTATTGTTTAATAGGGCGGCAATAAGCGGCGAATCCCATGAAGGAGAACCACAATCAGAAAAACAACATTGCGCAACAATAGTGCAAAAATGGATAAAGATAAAGGAGGTTGTATCATCGCTTCATCAGAAACCACTAAACTTTTCCCTAGTGTTTCGAGCCATTGCACCGTTCTCGGCCATTCCCATAAATGATCTAACCAACGTTGAGGAATTCCAGTTTGGCCGACCCTAGAGCCAATAATTCCGCCTAAAATGGCGGCAGTAGTATCTGTATCTCCTCCGAGGCGAATAATTTCGGTAATGGCTTTTTGATAATCTTCAGGGTATTTTAGCCAAACTTGGATCGCGATGGGAACTGTATGATAAATATAGCCGGTAATGCCATGTTTTAATCCTAATCTTACAGCAAATTTTGCAGCAGATTCTTGGTTGGCCGCACTTTCACAAGCTTGGTTGATTAACGATAAAAATTGAGCGGCGTTAACGGGTAGACTGTTTTCTAAGGTTTGATAATAGTCTTGGGGAGAAATGGGAGATTGCTGACTCGATAAATAAGTAGCGATCGCCACTGCCAATGCGCCATATTCTGCTTTGGGGTCAGTATGAGTTAGTCGCGTGGAAGTTTGGATTAATGCCCGAAGTTTTGGCAAGTCATGGCCATAACAAACCCCTATGATAGCGCTTCTCATTGCTGGGCCATTTCCCGCCGAAAATACCCCAGAGCGATCAGCTCGAAAGCCTAACCATAATTTGACCAGCGATCGCAACGTTGCCCAACCCACTCCCGCAGGCAAACCCAGCAACCAAAATCGGAATTTCCAGGCAAGTTTGGTTTGAAACTTGGCCACATTACCCCTGGAAATCATTAAAGCGTGAGCCACCATGCAAGTATGTTCCGTATCATCGGAAACCATCCCTTTGCCCAATAAAAAATCGTAGCCCCGAATCTGAGGATACATTCGCTGTTGTCGGCGTTTTGATAATCCTTCGTAGGGTAGTCCCATTGCATCACCAACGGCAGTCCCTAGTAAGCATCCGACGATCGCATTTGTTTTAGCATTGGTCATGTATTTAGAAGCGATATAAAAAATGTAGGGACAAGGTAATGTTGTGTCCTCATTTTTTAATGATAATCACTGATCGTCATCCCTTACCGACGTTCAGCAGCAGTGTTTAAGAAGACATCGGCTTGACGCTCTTGGGCATCACCATAACTGGCTATAGCGATCGATTCTAAGGGGTCAAAGAGGGGCTTGGCTGCCAATTCTACTAGCCTTAACAGGGGAATTTGACGTTCGAGGGGTTTTTGAGCCGATCGCCAATTGATAAAGAAATAGCCCTGGTTAACTTCTGGTAAAGGGGCGATACTGGCTTGAAACAGGGCATCGGTTGCCAGGGAATTGCCTGTACTTTTGGCTTTCAGTACCCGATCCATGGCAGCAATAGACGAGGTAATAATCTCATACTGGTTCAGTGTGGTATGCACTCCTTGCACTTTGGCTTTTAATACCCGACTTTTAGCGGTTTCTTCTCCATCGGTTATCGGATCGGCGATTAATTGTGTCCAAGCGACGAGGGTTTGATCGTCTAACTGAAATGAGCCAATACTAAAGCCTTGCTGGTTAAGAATGTGATCCAAACGATCGCTTAAACTCTCTCCCGTGTTTTCGCGAATCACAATCCAATCTAAATCCTTTTCTGCTTCATCAAGTAACAAGGCGATCGCATATTCTCCTTCAATCGCATCAAGAATATCGGCTTGCACATCCAATTTCCATTGTTTCCCCCAGTCGAGCAAGGGCTGGCGAATAATCTCGGAAATGTTGCCATAACCAGCCGTTTCTGTTTGCATTTGTTGCCAAAACTGACGCAAATTCACCCCATTGATCGCTAAATAACTGCTGGAGGGGAGATAGGCTAATAAGGAAAAGGAATTTAAGGACGCTTCTGCTCCTTCAAGCAACGCTGGATCGGTGGGTAACCAGTGGGTTTGGGCTAAAACTCCTTCCGGTTGCAACTGCACCGCCATTCCCAAGGCTTGATACAGGGGATGCTCGACTTCCATGCCCAACTTTTGCGCTAACCTGGGAAGATTCAGCCAGGAGATCGCTTCCTTCTTCTCGCTATTGAGTTCTTGTAACTCTTGATAGTCTGGGGTTGCGCCTAAACTCAGTTCGGCAACTTGTACATTATTGATGGCTTCTTTGAGAACTTTAGGATGATTGGCTAATAATACAAACCGTGACCCCACAACCGTTGTAGAAATGCGGTTCTCTTCTTGGCTATAAATTAATTGTGTGCCTTTGTAGGGTTCAAAGACTAAATCTTGGCCGGCGATCTCCTCCCGTTGCCAATAGACTTCTAATAATTCCTGAGAAAGTTGGGCATTTTTCGTCGGTAACACCACCAAATAACCGGGTTGTTGTCCATTTTCCCCTTGGCGATCGACATCCGTACTCGTCATCGCCCAAATTCCACCCCCATCGAGCCAAGGCTGAATATCCTGTTTATAGTCCAATCCAGTATTATCGAGGAGAGTATTTTGTAGGAGTTTGTCTGGCCGATCTAATCCTTTTATCTGCGATAACACCTGCTCCGGTTTCTGGGATAATGACACCACTACAGGCGCTTGTTTAGAGATAAAGCGAGCCGCTTCCAACGCTTCCACTGCCGACAAATCTCCCGAAACCGGCGATCGCGCACATCCACTTAACCAGAATACCAATCCACAGGCGACCAGCGTAGATACTTTTAATATTGTTTTACCCCATTGGGCGATCGGGGCTAGATTCATGATTCCCTCACCCTTACCATTCGATGAGCCAAGCCCCATCATACTATATAGGGCACTGCCCTGGTAATGGGTAATCGGTAATGGGTAATGGGACGTAATTTTTAATTTCTCATTGATTCAGTGGCGATCGCCAAACGAATCCCTTGAATGGTTCTGAGGCGATCCATCACTTCGATCACTCGTTTATGGGCGATCGCTTCATCCGCTTTGATCACCACTAACTGAGTTGATTTCCCCTGCATCAACTGAACCACCCTTGCCTCCAGTTGCTCTAAAGGAATCATCGTTTCATCTAAGCCTATCTTGCCTTGGGCATTAATCGAAACAGTAATGCGCTCTTGCCGTTGAACTTCTCCCGTTCCTGCTTCCGGCAAATTAACCGGTAACCCCTCATTACGGGTTAAAAACAGCGTCCCAATCATGAAAAACGTCAAAATTGAGAAGATCACATCAATCATCGGCAAGATGTTGATTTGAGGCGGCAGATCGGGATCGTCATCAACTAAACGCATGAATTACAGTCTAGGTCAATTACCACTCCTAGTGTAATGCACGTAAAACTAGGGAAGCCAATCAAGCTTAGGTTGTTGTTTTCACCCATCCTCGCTTAATTGCATGACGCAAACGAGTGATCATATCTAACTCTTCTGCTGCCAGCCTAGAGGAGGTAGCCGAGGATTCTAAGCGATGATACTCATCTGAACTAATGAAACCTGTGCTATAAATTCTAGAGACTTTTTCTACTAAATCTTCTTCACCAAACAGATTAATACCAGATGAATCTAAGAAAGTCATGATTCTCTCTCCTGAGAACTCTTGGAGAAAAATTTAACACAATGGTCAGCCTTTAATCAGGGCTTTTAATAAACTTTTAATCAGTGTGAAAACAACCCTCTTTTTTTATTTACAATCCTTTGTCTAATGCAACATGCCTTAGAAATAAATTCAAATTTCATGGTGATTCGAGAGAAAACTTCATATTTGTTTACTAATATTAATAATATTCTCTGATTTGTGAAAGCAGTCTATTTTATCCTTGACGACGAATTGAGAATTCATCGAACTTAACCACATTAGAATCTGGCTCACGGGTATCAAAGAAATAGCTACTGACGGTTGCTGTTTCCGTATCTAGAATACTAAATACTGTTATATTATTACTAGCAATATAGGGTAAGAGTTGGTTGTTTTCTCTGAGTGGTGCTAGGCTAGGAATCATCGGCTCTAAGCCATTCGGATCGCCTGCAGGCGAATATTCAGGTTGATAAGCAGGGGGCACATAACGGCGAGATTCACCCCTATACGCCCCATAAGTATTGCCGACATTAGATGTTTCTAAAAAGTTCATGCCTCTCGGGCTAACAAACCGGTTCCATAGATGGGAATGACCATATAAGACGAGGTCAACATTCGCTTCTTCTAATAAAGGGATTACATCTCGGATAATATAATCCTTTTCTTTCGGATATTCGTAGCGAATGACTAAGGGATTACCAGCTCGATCTCGATCAATAATTTGCACCGGATCGGTATAAGCAGGCACAACATTTTCTCCCAGAGAATGGGGGGGATGATGGAACATGACAATTTTATATTTTGCCTTTTGAAATTCCGGTGAATTTAATTCTGCTTTTAACCATTCATATTGGGGACTGCCTGGAGCTATGGGTTCAAAAATATGTTGCCCATAGCCCCAATTTTGGGGTTGATTTAAGTCTCGATCGCGTTCTCGAAAGCGTCCTTGAGTATTGGCTGATAAATTCGGCGATCGCCACATATTCGTAATTTGGGGAACCACCAGCCGAATATCCCCAAAGCTAACCGCATAATATCGGCCATTACCTGGACTTTTGGGTAAACTGAAAATCTGTTCGTAAGTATCGCTATTAAAGCTATGGTCTTTAACCCAATTTTCTTTGATATTCGCATCGCCACTGGGATTAATCCGATCGGCTTGCCGTTCATAATCGGCTTGTGCGGCTTGGCGAGGATAAGAACCATTAAATTGGTTATTTAATCCCTGTTCCTCAGACCATTGTCCCATGATTTCATGATTACCCAAAGCGGAAAATAGGGGGGCATTTTGGATTAAAGCAGCTCCTGTATAGGTCGTTCTTGTTCCCTCTTTTTCTAGGTCATGATTTGCCCGTCCTTGCAGGACTGGAAAAAAGGCATTTCCTCGTTTATCATCAAACCACTCGGAAGCTCGATCAGCAATATCAACCAAATCCCCAGCAAAGAAAATAGCATCAACTGATCCCATGGTTTCGCCAACTTTCTGAATATTTGCCGCAGTCATCGGTTTATGCTGATGGTCGGATGTCAGTAAAATTTTTAAGGGCGTTCCGGGTAGGGGAGTGGGAGCTAAGGTGAAGCGATCGCTGCGAATTTCCTGACCATTATCATGGAAACTAATCGCTGCATAGGGCAACTTTTCCCCAGGCATTAAGCCCGTAATTTCCCCTTCATGTCGCCAAATATCTCGAAATACCGGAAACTCTCCTTGTTTCCCTAGCAAAGTTTCGTCAATATGGGAGAGCTTATCCTCACGAGTGCGCGCTAACTTCGTCCTTGTTGCCTTCACTTGACGCTCTAACTTTTCCCCATAAACCACCCAATGCTCAGTTCCCGGAAATGGGGTAAACCAAACCACCCGCACCGTACTTTCAGTGGGGAATTGTAAAAACGGATCGGTGAGCAGATATGCAGGAAACATAGAAAAAGGAGGAGAGATAAATGTACCACTAAGCCAACCTAAAGCCATTAGCACCAACGTGCTAATCAGCAGAATTATACCGTTATTCCACCGCCCACTTCGACCCATAGGTTCAAAACCCAAATTTTAATGTTTAGTTAACCACTCGATCGCCCAACCGAAATTGTACAATCTTAGTAATCTCATCTAGCGCGTGTTCTCGCTCCGCTTGCCAACTGTGATTTAATCGTTCTTCAAAAGCCTTTAAAATTGTATCTTGGGTTTGTCCCTTGACCGCCATAATAAAGGGAAACCCAAACTTATCCTGATAAGCTTGATTCAAAGATATAAACCGATCGTACTGTTGGGGACTCAAGCGATCCAAACCTGCACCCGCTTGTTCGGAGATCGAATCTGGAGCCATTTTTACTCGACTCCCCAAATCAGGATGCGCTTGAATTAACGCCATTTTTTCCGCATCACTCAACTCCAGCATCTGGGAGATGAAGCTTTGATAGAGATGTTCCGTATCTCGAAATGGCCTCTTTTTCCAAGTTTGAGCTGCAATGATTGGCGTATCTTCAAAGACACTACCCAAAGCCTCCACAAAATGCTCTTGACTCATTTGATTGATTTGCGCGATCGTATAGGTCATTAGCTAATCATGAAAACTTAAGACTATGTACATTTTTTCAACTCACAAGTAGAAAAGTGGAACCCGGTTTTCCCTATTCCCTATTCCCTATTCCCTATTCCCTATTCCCTATTCCCTAATTAACTTCCCCGATAAGTCGTATAAGACCAAGGAGACACCAACAAAGGTACATGATAATGACTATGGGGATTAGATACTCCAAACTGGATGGGAACCTGATCCAAGAAGACCGGCTCTGGTAAATTTCCGATCGCACGCTGAAAATAATCACCGACAAAAAAAACTAATTCGTAAGTGCCAACTTCCAACTCACCCTCTTCCAATAAAGGAACATGGGTTCGGCCTTGCTCATTGGTTTTCGTCTGTTTGAGCAAGGTTTTAATCGGCGACTTGCGATCGACTGCCCATAACTCCAATGCCATTCCCACAGCAGGAGAACCTTGCGCCGTATCTAATACATGAGTTGTTAATTGACCAACCATATCCTCATCCTGACTCCATTTCCTAGGTTACTCAATCTTCCGTTTATTTTGCCTTCCTCCGTTAAGATAAACAAGGAGAGCAATCTACACAGCGTAAGAGAATGGCTTCTAAAACTCGCGTTCAAGGTAGTCGGAAACCCTGGGATTTCAATCGATTGATTGACACTCTAAACACCTTTGAAGTATTTCCGATTCTCAGTAGTCTTCAGCGTGGGTTACGAACCCTCACCGGACAACCTCAACCGCCAAAAGGACAAACTATGGGTACAATTCTAGTTGTTGGAGCTACGGGTGGAGTCGGAAAACGGGTCATTCGCCGTTTAGTCGAACGTAAGATACCCGTCCGCGCTCTGGTGCGTGATGCCAAGCGAGCAGAATCTATTTTAGGTCAAGGAATTGAATTATTTGAAGCGGATTTAACCCTTTCCGAAACCCTGAAACTGGAAATGATGCAAGATGTCATTTCTGTTATTTGCTGTTCGGGTACTCGCGTGCAACCCGTCGAGGGCGATACCCCCAACCGTGAGAAGTATTATCAAGGGGTAAAGTTCTATCTGCCGGAAGTGGTAGATAGTCCAGAAATGGTGGAATATAATGGCATGAAAAATCTGATCCGCAGGGTAGCCCCCTACCTCAGTCGGGCAGATGAACGGATGATTTTCGATTTTACCAATCCTTCATCAAGTTTGAAGACCACTTGGGGAGTGATTGATGATGTGGTGATGGGGGGAGTAAGCTCGAGCGAACTACGCATTACTCCGAACTATGGTTTATTTACGGGCGAAGTTTCCACTGCTAACTCTGGAGGATTTGTTTCCATTCGCACAAAGAACTTTGAACCCTGTCTGAATCTAGCTGGATATGAAGGGATTAGTCTGCGAGTACAAGGGGATGGTAAGCGTTATAAGTTTATTCTCCGCAATGAGGCTCGATGGGATGGGATCAGTTATTGCTATTCCTTTGATACCCTCAATAATACTTGGATGACGGTGGATATTCCGTTCGATCGCCTGATTCCCATTTTTCGCGCTAAAACCTTGCCGAGTGCCCCGCCATTTGACCCCAGTCAGACCTATGCTATTCAACTGATGCTCAGTAAATTTGAGTATGATGGAGGTCTCAATCCTCAGTTTTCTCCAGGACGCTTTGGTCTAGAAATTGGCTCCATCCGCGCCTATGGAGGGCCGAATTTACCGAAATTTGTGCAGATTAGTTCCGCAGGAGTGACTCGTCCAGGAAGACCGGGTTTAAATCTGGATGAGGAACCGCCAGCCGTGAGACTCAACGATCAACTCGGTGGCATTTTAACCTGGAAGTTGCGAGGTGAGGATGCGATTCGAGAAAGTGGGATTCCCTATACGATTATTCGTCCCTGTGCCTTAACTGAAGCACCAGGGGGCAATGGTTTAGAAGTGGCTCAAGGGGATAATATTCGTGGTCAAGTCAGTCGTGAGGATATTTCTGAATTGTCTATTCAGATGTTATCCCAACCCCAAGCCTGTAATTTAACGTTTGAGGTAAGAGCAAAAGAGGGTGAGCAAATGCAGGATTGGGATCAAGTGTTGGTCGGTTTAAGTTGAGGGGAGATGGGAATTTGAATGATAAATTCGGTTCCCTTTCCTGGAGTAGAGTGGCATAGAATTTGACCCATGTGGGTTTCAGTAATAATTTGATGACTAATCGCTAAACCCATTCCGGTTCCTTGACCGATGGCTTTGGTGGTGAAGAAGGGGTTAAAAATATGGGGTTGGACGGTTTCAGGAATACCTCTGCCATTATCGGAGATCGTGATTTGTATCCAGTCGGAGTTCACTGTAGTGGTGGAGACAATAATCTGAGAACTTTGAGGGTTAGGTCGTTCTTCTAGGGCATCTATAGCATTAGCGAGAATATTCATAAATACTTGGTTGAGCTGTCCTGGATAGCACTCTATTACAGGCAACTTGCCATAATTTCGGGTGACTTGGATTTCTGGGCGATCGGGTTGCTCTTTGAGGCGATGCTGTAGGATCATTAGGGTGCTATCGATGCCTTCATGGATATCGACTTCCTTAACGTCAGCTTGATCCATGCGGGAGAATGTACGTAAAGATAAAACAATTTCACAAATGCGCTCTGTGCCAATTTTGATGGATTTTAAAATTTTGGGTAAATCTTCCTCCACAAATTCTAAATCATGGTGATTAATATAGTCTTGAATCACGTCTTGAGGGTCGGAATCGTATTCTTGATACAGATGAATCATCCCTAACAAGTCTTGAAAATATTCTTCAATATGACTTAAGTTTCCGTAAATGAAGCTAACGGGATTATTGATTTCATGGGCTACTCCAGCAACCAAATGACCCAAACTCGACATTTTTTCAGCTTGGATCAGTTGGGCTTGGGTGCGTTTGAGTTTGGATAAAGTTTCTTCTAATTGGCGCTTTTGCGCGACTTCTTCTTGGGAGTTTTTCAATTCGACGATCACTTGTCGAAGTAAAGATTCTTTTTTTTCATTGGTTTCTTCTAACTCTAGACAGTTCTTCTCGGATCGCTCTAATTTCTTGCGTAAAATTCGGTTTTCTTTTTCCAGTCGCGCGATTTTTTCTCCCATATCTAGGGTGTCTAGAGTTTGCGACATGATGTTATTCTTCTCCCAAGAGCAAGGCAATAAATGTTTCATTATGAAAATAGGATGTACCGTGTTGTTCTAATGGAGCAATCTCTCCATTCGTATAAAAACCACAGGATACTAAGGTTTGTTTCAGATACTGTTGAGTTAAATTATACTCTTCAAGGGTACGACTGCCTAGGATTTGTCGCCGACTAGCACAGGAAAAGAATAGTATTGTACTCGGTTGGCTTCCAGGATAGTTCTGAATCGCTTGTTGCATGGAGGCTTGAGAGGCTAGGAGAATGCGATCGCGGGTTGTTTCTGTAATTTGTACGATCGCCTGTTCTGGAATATCGCCAAAGAAGGTTACGCTTCCCAATGTCGGATTGTAGGAGCCACTCGGCGCTCGCATGTAAGAATACTGTTGTGTGGGATCAAACACCATCAGGGGGTATTCAGAGGAGGGAGGATGTTCTCCTAAATAGCGATAATAAAAGTCCAAGGCACGATGATGGTCAATTTCATAAACCACATTGTCTTCGACTTTGGTGACTTGACCGACTTTACCAATAGGGTTCCAACCACTGGCTAATCCATGGGAAAAGAGTAGGTGTCCGGAAAAGACTAGAATGGGGATGGCATCGCTATAAACTTCATTTTTATAAAACTGATAACTTTGCTTAAAGCGCCATTGATCGGCGGTGAGACCCCCAAAAATAGGCACTTGCTTGCCTAATAATTCATTGAGACAATCGACTAATTTAGCGGCACTGATAGAGGTGAGTCCTTCGGGTAAGGTAATACAGAGTTTCATGGGTTGGGTCAGATCGGTTGTTGCTTGGGCGATCGCCTCTTCTAGTGCTCTATGGAAATCCTGTGAGATTCTCGGACCGATTCCAGCCCGGATTTGTAAGCGATCAGAGCAAAATAATATTAGAACCAGGGAATCTTGTTGAAATCCTAGAACTGAAGACATTTCTCCATCAGTTGTGCCTCCAATTAATTCAATTTCTGGATAAATAGATACAATTTTCTG
Source organism: Roseofilum sp. Guam (assembly GCF_017746735.1). Lineage (NCBI taxonomy): Bacteria > Bacillati > Cyanobacteriota > Cyanophyceae > Desertifilales > Desertifilaceae > Roseofilum > Roseofilum sp. Guam. The sequence goes on from NZ_JAGHZN010000042.1 coordinate 45,411, forward strand.
TACAATTTCGGCATGATCGAAATCAATCGCCGCTAACAGAATTCCTGCTTGCGGCAAGTCTCCGGATAAGGCTCGATCGCATTGATTGAGAATCTCTACAATAGCGGACTCTGAGTCTGGATCATTGCTATGGCCGACTACTGTTTTAAACATAGATTTATTCCTAAAGAAAGTTTACATTTAATACTACAACCTTGGCAGCATGACTGAGGGAGCGATCGCTGAAATATTTCTTTGCTAGTACAATAGATTACAGATCTAGTGAATGAGAATCAGTTTAAATGACTAGAGCGCTCCTTTAATTTAATGATGAATTCTTAATATTTCGGTCAAGTCTTGACAAGCGCGATTGGCTTCTAACCAAAAAGCACACCAGAAGATAAAAAGAACGATGAAGGGTAAGGGGATAAACAGGAGGGTTTCTAGACCAACATCTTCTGAGAACAACGCAGCAAATAGAAATAAGAGTGAAGCGCTACCCCAAGATGAACCCCAAAAGAGCAGAAAAATACTAACGATAGGATGTAGACTCAAGGTAATATGAACTGCTGTTCCATTGGGTAAAGATTCAAATCGTCCTCGAATTTGGGGTAAAAAAGAATTGCGATAGTGAATGACTCGCCGAATTTTAAAGCCATCTTCGGAAATCGTACCGCAATAGGGAGCATGATTAGGAGGAACTCGCCATTGCCAGATCTTGGGGGCTTCAATATGAGGTTCTAGGTAACGGATAACTTCGGCTACGGAGGCTGAAGTTTCCAGGGTAAAGCGATCGTAAGGTAAAATTCTCATAATGACGACCATCCAGCTTAAAATGAAATATATTCAAAAGTAGATCGCACCACAAAAATTGATGAGTCCAGAGTACTGAAATAATGAGCGGTTAGACTATTGGGCCAATCTGATCGAAAGATGTAAAGTTAGGGAACTGTTGTAAACAACTGGGTTTTTAACTCCCAAAGATTCATTTCATCAATTGGACTTTAGGCGGGTAAGTGACCTGTTTTAGCGTAAAGTAGACAACCTTCCTGACTAAAAGGTGAATGACTGCTACCAACAGGAGACCTTAACCAAGTCCCTTTGGGATACTTGCCATACTCATCTTCCCAGACTCCATCCAAAACCAACACTTCTGAGCTACTTGAATGGGTATAGTGAGGATAATGTGTTAGAGCTTCCCACTTCATGAGAAAGACTTGTTCTGTATGAAAGCAACGTAGGGGCATCATTTGTAAACCGGAAACTTCTCCTGGTTGCCAAGATGCCTGGTTGGTATCGATGCAGACCTGGTTTTGGTCTTTAGGGGACATTTGGCAGAGTTTAACAAAGATAGTACAGCCCTCTTGACATTTTTGTAATACTTTTGTAGTATAAAGATGGGGCAAGGGAAAAAGAGCCTGAAATCTCTATCTCAAGCTATGTATAGTCATTTTAATTAAGATTGACACGCCAAGATCTATCTAAAGCCAGGGTATATGTAGGGGCGAATGGCCGTTCGCCCCCTCCTTAATTAAAACAACTATATATTGAAAACTAAAGAAATCCGTTTTATGGGGTTGTAGCTCAGTTGGTCTAGAGCGCCTGTCTGTCGAACAGGAAGTCACGGGTTCAAATCCCGTCAGCCTCGTAGCAGTGTAGCTTAATGGTTAAAGCCCCAAGCTCATAACTTGGTCGATGTGGGTTCAAGTCCCACCACTGCCACCAAATGTAGGGATAGTGTAACGGTAACATCCTAGTCTCCAAAACTAGAATTTGAGGTTCAAATCCTTATCCCTACGCCAAATGGCCCCATCGTCTAGCGGCCAAGGACGTTCTATCGAAAAACACGGGTTCGAGTCCCGTTGGGGCTATAGGACTTTGCGCTGGTCATGAGTAATGTGGGGGTGTTGTCAGTTATCCCAGCATGATGCTTTGCTCTGTGGTGTAATGGCAACATCTCGCACTTTGAATGCGAAGATTCCAGGTTCAAGTCCTGGCGGAGCAGTCAATTAATTTTTCGGTTGGGTGGTTGGCAGAGCGGTAGATGCATCCGGCTTTTAACCGGAATCAGATAGGTTCAACTCCTACACTACCCCCCAAATCCTACTATAGACAAATAGGAAGAGGCGATCGCTATTGTCCTAAGATCGGAGTCAGGTAGCTGACTAGGAAAACTAAACCGTTATCTGGCTCTACAAGAGTTACTCATGTTGAGGATACCTAAATATGGATATTCAAATTAAGTTGTTTGACGAACTTCCTTTACTAAACGAAGTTCTGGACAACGGACTTTATCAAACCGTTTATGAATGTTTTTCAACTCCTCCATTTAATGAAAATGTTGTCCGTGAAAACGTTGAGTTTTATTTTCAAAAATATGTTCGATTTGGTAGTTTGCATCTTGCCTACTGTCAGGAGAGACCTATCGGTTTTATCGGAACTCTCCCGTTAGTTGAGACCAAAGAATTCAGAGAATTATCGTTTCTGGGAACTTGGGCTGATTTTCAGGGCAAGAAAGTTGAGCTAAATCAAGAGTTCTTTAGTCAGCAAACACACTATAGAATTGAGGAATTCCGGTGTGTTTCTGATGTGGGAGTAGCCTTGGATTATCGTAAGCTAGGTTTAGCTAAACGGCTTTTACAAAGTGTATTTGCTTATTTTGATGATTCTACACCTTATATCTTGAGGACTACCGGCGATCCTGACTTTGCTTATGTGGTTAAACTGTATCAAAAAGTGGGATTTACCCTTTTACCCGTGACTCAAACAGTGGAATATCTTAACAAAGAAGGAGTACTGACTCAGAGAGAGAGCTGCATTTGTGTTAAATTGCCATCAGCATCTTCCATGGTTGCTAACTCAGGATAACTGAAGTTCGCACCGTTCCAGCCCGTTCGGCGATCGCCTCTACCCTTACCTCACTCCCGGCTTTCCCCTTTACTACCCAACTGCGATGGGTGCGATAGTCGGTCCCATTGGCAGATGCATTGAACCATTTATTAGAACGCCCTTCTAAAGGATCAATTTCCTGCTCTTGCTCCCCACTAATCAGGGTAACCCCTTCCGGTAGCCCTAATTTTACTCGCGTAGGACGTACTGCTTGCCGTTCTAGCGCCTTTTTACTGGTGTAAGTGGGCAAAAAGCCCAAATTTTCCCATTGTACGGTTATGCTGTAAATATCAGCCCCTTCGTGACTCACCTCACTACGAGCGACTGATAACCGGGGAGACATGAGTGCATGGGTAATGGCGAATTTGAAATGGCGATCGCAGATTTCTGGCAGTGCCTTCGCGGGTGCATTTTTCCACATTCTCTTCATATCCCATCCTCCAATCTCCACCTCTCCCAGTTGGGGATGTTCAAAACCTTGCCAAGGAATAAACCCTTTACCCTCTAAATACTCATCATTCCATTGCAGAATTTTCAGATCATCCTCTATTGGATGTTCTCGTCCCCATTCAATATTATTCTGCTTTTCAACACCAGCTTCCTTAGCCGCATCCCAGAGTTCTACCGTAAACCCAAACCATCCCCAATGATCGTAGCCATAATCATCCATTGCCCCATAAACCACCGTTTTTGGGTCATAACGAAAATCATGATAAACCGAAACACACTTATATTTTGTTAATTCACTACCTTTTTTCCCAATCAGTTGATAGATGCGTAAATCTTCGGTCGGCAAATGATCGTCTCCATGGGTACTGTAAGGGCGTAAAATCAGTGCTCCAAACGTATGATAAGTCATAAACCCATTAATATTACGATGCTTGCGCCAAAACTCTGCCTCTGCACGAGTTTCAGGCTCAGAAAAAGGGAAATCTCCCGCGCCCCTCTGCTCGCCTTCCGGTTGCCAATAATAGGGATAATTACGATTAAAATCCAATCCTTCTAAAGCTGGCGAAATCTTAAATTCATAGCCATTATAATTATGGATTAAACCTTCTGGGACTAGGGTATAGTAAGTCCCTCCAAACTCATCCGGTTGCCGACGAATCATTAAGCGCGGATCATCCTCAGAGATCTTCCAAGCTCCGCAGGAATCTTTAATCCGCATATTCAGAATTAATCCATCTCCATTAATATCTTCTGGATATAAACCATCTTGCTGTTCAGATTCCGGATAGAGACGGGGACTAGACCGGAGATTATAGGGAGTTTGTAGATATTTTTCTGCCCCATCTACCGCAATTCTCGGCAAAATATATAGGGTATAGTTCTGTAATAAATGGGTGATTTGCGCATCTTGGTTATATTGAGTTAAAACCTGATAGAGAATATAACAAGCGACTGCCGAACCTGTAACTTCTGCTGCATGGGTATTAGCATCAATCCAATATCCAGGTTTTTCAAGAGCTGCTCCTGTCGTTTGATCGGTCACAGTCGTCAACCAAATTTCTCGTCCTTCGTCTGTTGTCCCCAGGCTTTTCAGGTGCATCAAATTTGGATAAACTTGAGCCATCTGGGTTAAGTAATCTGTCAGTTCTTGATAGGGGAAATAGTGACTGAAATCAAACGCCGGAATAGTCATCAGGACAATAGAGTGAGATTGTTTTATAATTGAGGATATTTTAGGACAAATAATCCGGATGATCAAGAAAAAGCTCAATTGGGGATTGCAGCGCAAATCTACTTGGATCAGATTGTCAATCTTGAGTATGATCTTGATCAGCATTTCCTGGGGAGGATGGAAAACCATGTTACAGATGCCGGGGAAAAGTTATCAGGATGCCCTGTTGCCGCTGACGGTAGAAGAGCAACAATTGGCACAAGATCTAGAGGTTGATGTGAAGAAGATTGCCTCTGAACCCCATAATTTTCTTGCCTATGATAACCTCGTGCAAGTCGCTCTGTATCTAGAAAGCCAATTGACTCGTGCAGGATATCAGGTTAATCATTATAAATATATGGTTGATGACCAAGAATTTGATAACTTAGAAGTAGAAATTCCTGGCACAAAAAAAGCTGAAGAAATTATTGTCATTGGTGCTCATTATGATTCTGTTGCCAATGTTCCCGGAGCGAATGATAATGGTTCAGGAGCAGCAGTAGTTTTAGCCTTAGCTCGTAGATTTGCGGGAAAATCACAACAGCGAACCCTGAGATTTGTATAATTTGTCAATGAAGAACCCCCTTTTTTCTGGACACCCGATATGGGAAGTTTAGTCTATGCCAAAATTTGTAAGCAGCGCCAAGACAATATTGTGGGGATGATAAGTTTAGAAACTATGGGATACTATTCTGATGAACTAGGAAGTCAGCAGTATCCTACGCCTTTAAATTTATTTTATCCCCTGCAAGGTAACTTTATTGCTTTTATTGGTAATATGGATTCTGGTAACTGGGTAAAACAAGTCATTGGATCGTTTCATCAGCACACCCAATTCCCCTCTGAAGGGGCAGCCGTTCCTAACCTTTTACCAGGAATTGGTTGGTCAGATCATTGGTCATTTTGGCAGCAGGGATATCCGGCTTTAATGATTACGGATACGGCTCCCTTTCGCTATCCCTATTATCACACGGCTGAAGATACTCCGGATAAAATTGATTATGGGAAATTAGCGCGAGTTGTGGTAGGGTTAGAGCGAGTCATCCATGATGTTACCCATTATAGAAATTAATAGAAAACTATGTTAAAGATGCCAGGGGAAAGTTATCAGGATGCACTCTTGCCTTTGAGGGTAGAAGAGCAAGCATTAGCAAAAGAGCTAGAGGTCGATGTCAAGGAAATCGCCTCCGAACCCCATAATTATCTCGCTTATAATAATTTACTGGTAACGGCTCAGTATCTAGAAACTGAGTTTACTTGTGCAGGATATCAAGTTACTCACTACCAATACTGGATTGATGACCAAGAATTTGACAACTTGGAAGTCGAAATTCCAGGCACAACTAAAGCGGAGGAAATTATTGTAATTGGCGCTCATTATGATTCTGTAGCTCATGTTCCTGGAGCTAATGACAATGGTTCGGGAGCAGCAGCAGTTTTAGCCTTAGCTCGGCGGTTTGCGGGAAAACCACAACAGCGAACCCTGAGATTTTTAGAATTTGTGAATGAAGAAAATCCTTTTGGCTGGACAGAAGATATGGGAAGTTTAGTCTATGCCAAAATTTGTAAGCAGCGCCAAGACAATATTGTTGGCATGATGAGTCTGGAAACTATGGGATACTATTCTGACAAGCCAGGGAGTCAACAGTATCCTGCTCCTTTAAATTTATTTTATCCTCTGCAAGGAAACTTTATTGCTTTTGTTGGGAATCTTGACTCTGGGAACTGGGTACAACAAGTAATAGGATCGTTTCGTCAGCATACTCTCTTTCCCTCAGAGGGGGCAGCACTGCCTAACTTTTTGCCAGGAGTTGGATGGTCGGATCATTGGTCATTTTGGCAGCAAGGATATCCCGCTTTAATGGTTACTGATACCGCACCCTTTCGCTATCCCTATTACCATAGGGCTGAAGATACCCCAGATAAGATTGATTATGGGAAGTTAGCGCGAGTTGTGGCAGGTTTAGAGCGAGTGATTCGTGATGTTGCTAATTAGAATGTTCTGTGCTATTTTGAGAGTGGATTAAAATATATTGATGGCAATGCCTGCACACGATATATACCACGATACGGTTAAAACTGCTCTAGAAAAAGATGCTTGAAAAATCACTAAAGATCCGTTGACACTCCAATATGGTGGTAAAGACTTATTCGTTGACCTGGGGGCAAAAAAATCCTAGCAGCAGAAAAGTATGGAGAAAAGATCGCTGTAGAAATCAAGGCTTTTTTGGGCCGCTCTGCCATATATGAGCTGGAAAAAGCAGTGGGACAGTATATTGTTTACCGCAATATCCTTGAAGAAGTTGAGAACGATCGTACTTTGTATCTTGCCATTCCTAAAATTGCATTTAAAGAGGTTTTTGAAGAACGACTGGGCCATCTAATCTTAACGAAAAATAAACTTCGTTTACTGGTCTTTGATCCAAGCAACCAAGAGGTGGTAATATGGATTCATTAGAACACTATTATCCAATTATATATCAAGCTCTGAATGAATATTACCAAATCCCCTATTCTTATGGAGATTTAGAACGGAGACTCATTATTAGTGATGATAAAACAAATTATATTTTATTAACCCTGGGATGGCAAAATGATAGTCGAGTTCATGGTTGTTTAGTCCATATGGAAGTGATTGAGGGTAAAATTTGGATTCATCGAGATGGCACAGAGGATGGTATTGTGAATGATTTGCTGGATTTAGGAGTGCCGAAAGATAAGATTGTTTTGGGATTTTACCATCCGACTCAGCGCCCTTATACGGAATTTGCGGTGAATTGAACTAACGAATTCCCAATAAAAGAAAATGTCCTTATCTTATTCTGGATATCTTTTATACTACCACACAGAAGAAACCTAAGAGTATAAGACGGATTGTTATTCCTTTTTTGATAAAAGAATTTAACTCATTAATGGAAATTAATAAGCCAGCCATTATTAAAGACAGGATCTGGTTCTGGAAATGCTGGATTTATTGCCCTCCATGTAGCTATTGCGGAAGCAGTTCTTATAGTGTCTGGTGTTGTATCAACTTCTATTCCCCTAACTTTAGTGATTTTGACACTATAGCTATTTGTAGGTTCTTTTTGCTTTAAATATTGTAAAGTTTGTCTAGCTCCTTCTATTGCTGCATTAATCCAATCACTATGAGTTTTTGAATTTACTTCTCCTGCTCTTCTATTGATTGTTTTTTCCATTGTTGAATCAATCACAGTGTTTTCACTATCAAAATATTCAATATCAACAAATACATAAGCAAAAAACATAGCATTACGACGTTCGTGTACTATTTTTGCTAATTTGTATTCACCCATCATAGTGCTTACCTCTGTCTAAATCATTTTAATTCATAGGAATATCTTATTCTCAAGTTACACTACTGGTGAAAAAAAGTGTACTCCTTACTCATTCCCCGTTGCCTGCTGTCCCCTGGTAATGGGATAATCAACTGCACAAACTCTTTATCCCTGCCCTTAAGTTAATGATGGATTGTATTCACGTCTCTAATATTCGCTGTTATGGATATATTGGCTACTTACCGGAAGAAAAAATACTGGGACAATGGTTTACAGTTGAGCTGTCCCTATGGTTAGATGTATCGGTATCTGGAGCGAGTGATGATCTTGATGATACGTTCAATTATTGTGAAGCGATTGAGATCGTTAAAGGAATTGTCAGTAGCAATAAATTTGATCTAATTGAGAAATTGGCGACGGCGATCGCCGATGAACTGCTGAACCGAGAAAACCAACCCCATCAACGTCCTCCCCTACAAAAAGTCGGCGTACGCGTGATCAAATCTCCTCCCATACCCGACTTTGGCGGCCAAGTCACGGTTGATATTACTCGCACGAATCCCCAATTTGCCTAATTTCAGTCAATGGGGCAAATCGATTACCGTCAATTCGCTTGAGGCCACCCGCCTTTTGCAAGAAACTGTTACATTAGTTTATAGGCAGGTGAGATTGACAATACACTACAGTAGTAGACTCTTGTTCAATCTCCAATGCAAAAGCGGCTCCAACCTAAAAGGATAGAAGTTGTCGCGGTGAACTGTACGGAGGTCTAACGTGAATAACCCGTCGAATCAAAATCCTGAATTATTTCAGGGCGACACTGACAATAACTTATTATGGGACTATGTTCAATCCTTGAGTCCGGAAACTGTGGCTCAACTCTCTAAACCTACCTCTTCGGAAGTTTTCCAAGTCATGGAAAACAACATAATGGGACTTCTGGGCCATCTCCCATCAGAACAATTTGGGGTTACCGTAACAACCAACCGAGAAAACCTAGGTCGCCTCTTAGCCTCTGCCATGATCAGTGGCTATTTTTTGCGTAATGCCGAACAGCGTATGATGTTTGAACATACTTGGTCAGCTTCTGAATCCCACGCAAGTGAGACTGAATAAGGTTTACTGAAGTCAAGTTTCCAGTAAGTTCAGGTGTCTTCATTATCTAAATCACTACAAAATCCTTGGAAGTCGCCTGAACCGGCTGTTCTTGAAGATCTCCGGACTTCTTTGCTGCGCTGGTATGGTGATGCGGGTCGGGTCTTGCCTTGGCGAAAAGAACGAGACCCTTACCCCATTTGGATTTCCGAGATCATGCTCCAGCAAACGCAAGTGAAGACAGTTTTACCCTATTACGATCGCTGGTTGCACGCTTTTCCCACCCTAGAAACCTTAGCCCAAGCTGACCTGCAACAGGTGCTGAAACTTTGGGAGGGACTCGGTTATTATAGCCGGGCGCGAAATTTACATCGAGCAGCCCAGCAAGTCATGGAAGAGCATCAGGGCATTTTTCCCCAACAGCTAGAAGCGGTTTTAAGTCTACCGGGTATTGGCCGGACAACGGCTGGAGGTATTCTCAGCGCTGCCTTTAATCAGCCCATTTCCATTTTAGATGGCAATGTTAAACGCATTTTGGCTAGACTAATAACGCTACCGAAGCCCCCAGGGAAATCCCAGAAACAGCTTTGGGAATTATCGGATGCTATTCTAGATCGGGATAATCCTAGAGACTTTAATCAAGCCTTGATGGACTTAGGGGCAACCCTTTGTACTCCGAAAGTACCAAAGTGCGATCACTGTCCTTGGAATTCCCATTGTCTCGCCCATCAAACTGGAACCCCTACCCATTGGCCCATGCGTGAAACTCCCCCTGTTCGGCCCCACAAAAACATCGGTGTTGCTGTCATCTGGAACGATCGAGGACAACTGCTCATTGACCGTCGTTTAGACAAAGGATTACTTGGGGGTTTGTGGGAATTCCCAGGTGGCAAGCTCGAACCGGGCGAAACTCTGCCAGAATGTATTAAACGGGAAATTCAAGAGGAATTAGCGATCGACATAGAAGTGGGAGATCATCTGATTACCATTGACCATGCCTATACCCATTTTCGAGTCACCTTAAATGTCTACAACTGTCGTTACTGTTCCGGCACGCCGCAAGCCATAGAATGCCAAGAAATTCGCTGGGTTACCTTAGAAGAATTAGACCAATTTCCCTTTCCCAAAGCTAATCTGAAAATTATTGAAGCCCTACGCGAGCAGGGAATAGGGTATAAGCAATAGCTTGTATTGCTAACTTTCTGCCCCAGTCTCAAAAATCGTGACACAATACGGTATAGTTTCAACCTTTGTCTACTCTTCCCTGCTCTCTATGGCTGATTCAACCCGTCGTAAATCTAAACCTATTGTCCTCACCTCCCATCCTCGCAGCAGTGGGGCAAAACCGATCGCCATTGATTGGGGCAATTCCGATCCGATTGCCAGAGGGCCGGTAATTGCTACATTAACCAATCCTGCTCACCGGAATGTGATAGGAACCCATTCCGGTTCCTATGCCATTTATCGCGCCCTAGCGGTTGCTCGTCAAGCGCTAAATCCAGAACATCGAGCAGATCTAACCAATACTGCACCCGTGGCAGACATTGGCCCCCATTCCAGTTGGACCGATCGAGATAAAATTGTTTCTCTAGACCCTTTTGGCGCTCGTGTGGGTGACATTTATACGCAATTCTACGAACAAGGAATCGATATTCGGCCAACGATCGCCATTACCCAAGCCCATATCAATATGCCCGAACTTCAGGAAGCCGTCAGTCAGGGACGGTTGCACGTTGATGGCCAGATCTTAAAGGAAGGTGGGGATTTAGTCGTGGTCAAAGCGGCGATCGAACCGGTGTGGTATTTACCGGGAATCGCCAAACGTATTGGGGTAGAGGAAATGGATCTGCGTCATGCTCTGTTTGAACAGACAGGGGGCATGTTTCCCGAGTTGGTGACCCGGCCGGATTTGGTATTATACTTACCCCCCATCGGTGGTTCAACGGTGTATTTGATTGGCGATTTAAGGGCAATTGCGGATCGAGATCGTCCCATCGCTGTTCGCGTCCATGATGAGTGCAATGGTTCTGATGTCTTTGGCTCCGATATTTGCACCTGTCGTCCCTATCTTGCCCATGGGATTGAGGTCTGTATTCGGACTGCCCAAGAAGGGGGCTTAGGGGTCATTGTCTATTTCCGGAAGGAAGGTCGTGCCCTGGGTGAAGTCACTAAGTTTCTCGTCTATAATGCTCGCAAACGTCAGGAAGGAGGCGATCGAGCAACCGCCTATTTTGAGCGCACCGAATGTGTAGCGGGAGTTCAAGATATGCGCTTTCAGGAATTTATGCCCGATGTCTTGCATTGGTTAGGTTTAACCCGCATTGACCGGTTGGTGTCCATGAGTAACCTGAAATATGATGCGATTACCAATTCAGGAATTGAAGTCATTGAGCGTGTTCCCATTCCTCCTGAGTTAATTCCCAAAGATGCACAAGTCGAAATTACGGCCAAGCGGGCGGCTGGATATTATGCACCGGAAGAAGTTCCCGATCTAGCAATGCTAGAAGAAACGTTAGGTCGGGGGTTAGAGGGATAGGGATTAATTCCAATCTGTTAGCATAAATGACCGATTCAACGAACTTGGCAGGATGCAGCGTTGAAATAACCTGAGTTCGGGATAAGAGAATTTGACCACTGATTTAATGATGGCATGGGAATTGAGACCAATTTAGAATCAGGATTTCAGCTTATCCAGAACCCAGGCGATCATGACAAATGAGATTACATTAGCAAGCCTCAAACTGACGATTATGCAAAATGGGTATGAATTGTCCCCATTCCCAGTCACTATCAGGTGCAGATTCTTCTCGGATTAGTTTTTCTGCCCAGTTAGGAGACTCTGATTTATATTCACCGTCCCAAGCTTCATGGGTAGAAGAAGAAGGAGAGGAATTTCGGGTTTTAAGGATGTTGTCCATAGTTGGCTGCTTCAGTACTCAGGTAGATGCCGACTTTTTCTCAGTCAGTTCACTTAATCTCTTGCTTTTAATCTTTCAGAAAAAACATGAGCTTAAGATTTAATTATTAGGATAATCGTTTTTTTTTCTGTCTGACAAGGATCAATGCCTAATCTTGGCCGAATCTTTGCAATTTCATGGATTCTACGGAAGTTTGGTCGAAAACCCCAAAATCTACAGAGGTTTCGATGCTTTTCGATCGGTTTTGATAGCAGATTTTCTAATTTTGTGAGAAAGGTGAGATCGACTATATGCGTGTTATTGAGGAGGTAGGATTGGGTATTTTCCTATATAAACCTCTGATCTTTTGTGCATTTAAACTGTGCCATAGCTCAAAAGTTGCCTATGCTAGACGAAATTGCTCGGTCAAGTCGCCGAAGGTTTTGCATAGATCCAACTATTGCCTGTTCCCTAGCGCTACGTGCTAGGGAACAGGCAATAGTTGACTGTGAAAGACATCCGTTACAACAGGAATTGGAGTAACATGGGAGCTAATTGATTAATAACGCCCAGAAACCCTCCCCGTCGTTTGCCTTTTTTACTTTCCTCGATCGCCTTTTCCGTCACGTCAATAAATTCTTGAGAGATTTCGGAGCCTTCCTCATTGCCTTGGGTTTCAAAAATAGTACGGGCGACTGTCCAATCGGCGATCGCCCCACTTCCATCTCCAAGTTGCAACCGACTTACCCCACGTCCTAAATAAGCGGGGGCGAAATTGGGATCGATCTGTAGGGCTAAACTATGCTTTTCCAGCGCTCCTCGATGATTTCCAGAACGAGCATCGACAAACGCTAACCGATAATAATCCTCTGGACTCAGAACTCCACCCGGAAATTCAAGCACTCCATTCAGAATTGCTGTATTAATAACTGCTCCTTCAATTTTAGCATTGGCCATATATGCCCCACTCAAATTTGCGCCAGCCAAATTCGCCCCAGTCAGGTCAGCATAGGATAAATCTGTGCCCATTAAATTGGCTCCAGCTAAATTGGCTCCGGCTAAATTGGCACGTCGCAGATCTGCCTTATATAACAGCGCTCCCGTCAGATCTGCCCCACTCAAATTCGCTCCACTTAAATCTGCATTATCCAAATTGGCAAAACTTAAATCAGCTCCTGTTAAGTCGGCATTCTCTAACTGAGCCATACTTAACCCTGACTCGCTCAGGTTACACATCGGACATTGCTTAGAAGAGAGGAGTTGTCTAAGATGTTCTAAATCTTCTGCTGCCACAGGAGTGGCTAAAGTGAAACCCAGAATTATAAGTGCGGTGGAGATTGCTTTATTCATACCCAAGTGCCATAGCCATCTGTTCTATCTTAAGGGCAGATGGAGAGATGGGGTAGGGTAATGGGGAGGTTCCCCATTACCCATTACCCATTCCGATTTGTTAGAGTTTCGCGCCACATTCGGGACAGAAGTGGTTACTGGGGGCGTTTTTGGCTCCACAACTGGTGCAATAGAGTAACTCTAAAGACTGTTCCTTTTTGGGTGTAGGCAAGCCGAGCATTTGGGAATTGCTCTTACCCGGAGCCACCATGGGATAACAGTTTTCGTCGCGAGTGACATGGGCATCAAGAACTACAGGGCCATCATAGGCAAGCATTTCGGCGATCGCCCCTTCGAGCTGATCCCGGCGATCGATCCTCATGCCTTTAATGCCATAAGCATCTGCCAGTTTCACAAAATCGGGCATTCCCACTTCCATATTGGTAGCAGAATAGCGCTCACCATAGAACGTTTCTTGCCACTGACGTACCATACCTTGCCAAGCATTATTGACGATCACCACTTTGACATTAATGCCATATTGGGCGATCGTACCCAGTTCCTGAATATTCATCTGGATACTGGCATCTCCAGCAATACAAATCACCTGTTCATCCGGCAGAGCCACCTTAGCTCCCATCGCTGCGGGCACACCAAAGCCCATGGTTCCCAAGCCACCACTGGAAATCCATTGCCGAGGGCCATTTTCCAAGAATTGCGCTCCCCACATTTGGTGTTGTCCCACATCGGTTGTGTAGAATGCATCAGGAGCTTGTTGGCCAACGGAGTAGATCACCTCTTGGGGAGAGAGTTGCCCTTCCGGACGAGGAATAACTAGGGGATAGTCCGTGCGCCAGCGATTAATCCGCTCTAACCACAGAGTGGTTTTAGTCGGTTGACCCGATAGACCCATTTGATGACAGCGAGTCAGAAGATCGATTAATACTTGGCGCACATCACCCACAATTGGCACTTCTGGGGTGCGGTTTTTACCCACTTCTGCTGGGTCAATATCAATATGGATTACTTGAGCGCGGGCGGCAAACTCATCTAATTTTCCGGTTACCCGGTCATCGAAGCGGGCCCCAACAGCGATTAACAGGTCACATTCACTAACGGCAAAGTTAGCATAGGCTGTACCATGCATTCCCAACATCCCCACCGATAGGGGGTGTTTTTCATCAAAGGCTCCTTTCGCCATGAACGTGGTGGTCAGGGGAATTTGGAACAGTTCAGCCAGTTCCTTAAGTTCCGCATGGGCCCCAGAAGCTATTGCTCCACCCCCAACGTAGAGTAGGGGACGTTCAGCTTCTTGCATTAAGGCGATCGCCTGATTAATTTGTCGAGGATTCCCCTTAATGGTGGGTCGATAGCCAGGTAACTTAATCGTTCCCGGTTCTACGGGTACATAATCACATTCTTCTGTGCCCACATCCTTGGGAATATCAATCAAAACCGGCCCCGGCCGTCCTGTACTGGCAATATGGAAAGCCTCAGCCACAATTCGAGCCATATCTTGGGCATGACGAACGACATAAGAATGCTTCACCACCGGCAGGGTAATCCCATAAATATCCGTTTCTTGGAATGCATCTGTACCAATGGCTGCCCGAGTCACCTGTCCGGTAATAACGACCATCGGAATCGAGTCCATTTGAGCTGTAGCGATACCCGTAACTAAGTTCGTTGCTCCAGGGCCAGAAGTGCCAAAACACACACCCACTTTACCCGTAGCGCGGGCATAAGCATCTGCCGCATGGGAAGCCCCTTGTTCATGTCTGACCAAGAAATGTTTCAGTTCTCCATTGGCTTCGCAGCGATACAATTCATCATAGATCGGTAGAATTGCTCCCCCTGGATAACCAAAAATATGCTTGACTCCGTGCCGTTTTAAGCTATCCATAAGGGCATATGCGCCCGTTCTTCGAGTAGCTATTACCGTTGTGGCTTGCATAGGTCTTCTCCTTCAGTTTACTTGCCTTATTAAATCGTTTTTGAATTGTATCGCTTCTATTTTCCAAAAATCCACACAATTTAACGCATATTTTAGAGTCTTTTTAATTCTTAAAATTTTAGCGCTACTTGCTGGTAATCGGGAGTCGGCAGTTGGGAGCCGGGAATTCATCCAATCCCCAGGTCTGGAGGGTCTGCGTCTACCACCATTGTCTACTCCTACTGTCTACTCCCCAGGACATCGTCCCCTAATTGAGCGTGAGCCACTTTTGTCCATTCAAACGGGTGATGACCCCAAAGACCAACAGACCCAGAGTGATTTTCCGTTCGTCAATCAAGAAAGGTTCCAGGGTGCTAGGTTTTGCACCATTCTGAGAGTAGGAAAAGGCTCGTTGTCCTTTAATGTCTTCTTTAAAAAAGTAAACATTAAATTGGTGTTGACCATTTTTCCAGGTTCCGATCACTTGCCAACAGGAAGGTTCTTTTTCCATTCCCTGCACCGCTATTTGGGCTTGGGTAAAGTTGAGTTTCAGGTCAGTAATGCCCTGCTTTTCTAAGCCCGCTTCTAGGGCAGGCAGATAGTCCTCTTGAATAAATTCGGCAAAGGGTTTCTTTTCTGGAGCTGGAGGTTTTTCTTTTTTGGGTGCTGTGGTTTGTTCGTCTGCCATGGTTGAAGTCTGTAGAAACGGTTGATCTTCCTCATGATATAGCGCTTTGCGCTGGGAATGGGGAATAGGGAATGGAGGATCTGCGGGTCCTTGTGTCCCTATCTCCTCGTGTCTGTGGGTTACAGTCGTACTGATGACAAGTTTGCCCTTGGATTATTCGTGCGCAGGGTTTTCAGCTTTTCGTAACACTCTCGTTCAGTTTTACTGAGCGTCTTGGGAACGGCGATCGCAATTTTCACTAACTGATCTCCCCGACTACCTTTTGGATTGGGCCATCCCTTACCCCGCAAACGCAAGGATTGACCATGGCGAATGCCAGCCGGAATACTCATTTGCACCCGTCCATCAGGAGTAGGCACTTCAATACTGGCTCCTAAAACCGCTTCTTCCGGAGAAATGGGCAGCTCACAAACTAAATTATCCCCCTCAAACTCAAAAAAACTATGGGATTGCAAGGAAACTGTTAGATACAAATCTGCCCGTTGCTGAGTTTGGGGATTAATACTCCCTTTTCCTCGTACCCGAATCCGAGTACCGGGTTTTGCTCCGGGAGGAATACGCACCTCAATGACTTCTGAGCCTAAATTAATCCGCTTTTGCACCCCATGAAAGGCTTCTGCCAACGACAAGACAATAGAAGCTTCTTGGGGAACTGTACTGTTTTTTGGAGCAGAGCCATAACTGGCAAAATCCTCAAATCCACCAAACCCTGTAGAGCGTCCAGTACTGCGATAATTATAGGAGGTTTTGCGCCCCGTACTCGCTCCAGGGCTTCCTGTTCCCATCCGTCCCAGGAGTTCATTAATAAAGTCATCAAAGGTTGTATATTGACTAAAATCAAAGCCATTAAAATCAACACCAGGAGCTGTACCCCGTCCGTAACCGGATGATGTACCCGCTTGCTTCCAATATTGGCCAAACTGGTCGTATTTTTTGCGCTTTTCCGGATCGGACAAGACCTCGTAAGCCTCGTTAACCTCCTTAAACCGAGCTTCGGCTTGCTGATTTCCAGGATTCATATCCGGGTGGTATTTCCGGGCTAGACGACGGAAACTCTTCTTAATTTCATCCGCATTTGCACCGCGACTAACCCCCAACACCGAATAGTAGTCCTTAAAATCAGTAGCCACCATCATCTGCTCCTTAACGCTCTTAAGTCTTTAGTTTAATGGTTTATATAGCAATACCAGCTTAAGGGTATCAAAGGTTAAGTCTGGCTTGGTGTTCGGTTGCGATCGCAATTTCCGAACCCCATGACAATTCAGAAAGCGATTGTCCTTGCCTGATTCAATGGAGGGACACGGGGACATCGAGATTGTCTAGTGATCGCCGTATGTCCATTCCTTCAGACATTACAGAACAGATCTCATACCAAATCCGGAGAGTATGGGAAAGAGAAAGTCAAGCTGGCAACCCATGGAATTGAGTCAGATGACGAACTTGCTCCTGCATAGAATTAGCCAAGGTCAAACACTGATGAACTAAAGGTTCCTCCATCAAAGGCCAGAGACGTTCAGCCGGTTGAAGTCCAGGAGAATAGGGCGGCAATAATTTAATGTGGATACCATCAGGAATCTTAACCTTGCCACTACGGTGCCAACCCGCCCCATTGATGGTGAGCAAAATACGCTTCGTCGCTCCAGCCCCAATAGCTTTAGCAAAAGTAGGCAAGGCCAGGACGTTAATTAAATAATTCAGTCATCGTACGGTGGGCAGGGGATTTCGCTATCCAATTAAATGGTATTGCTTATGTTCCTGCCCGGTTTGTCTGCCACTCATTACTCAACAAATTCGAGGTAACTGTTCACCACTGAGCCAATCCAGAATTCGATTGGCACCAATTTGACTTTTGAGACTGACTAAACCAGAAGGTTCAGAACCTCCTGGTTCACCGACTTCTCCAATCACCCATCCCCCGGTCTCTGCTTCTAAAGTTTCCCTTAACACTGAAAGCGCTAAGTCCACATCGGACTGGGGAATAAAAGCCACAAATCGCCCCTCATTGGCAACATAAAGAGGATCAAAACCGAGAATTTCACAGGCTCCACGCACATCTTCCCGAACCGGAATTAAGGATTCATCAATGTGCAAATTCAAGCCTGAACTAAGGGAAATTTCATTTAAGGTACTGGCTAATCCTCCTCTGGTTAAATCCCGCAAACAATGAATGTTAACGCCTGCTTCTAATAACTGGAGAACTTGCCTGGCAATGGGAGCTGAATCACTTTCAATGGTGGTTTCAAATTCCAAACCTTCCCGCACAGCCATGATAGCTATCCCATGTCGACCTAAATCTCCATTAATGATAATGGTATCTTGCGATCGCACTTGTTGGGGAGCAATCTGGCTTGGTGACTCAATCACCCCTACACCAGAAGTGTTAATAAACATCCCATCCCCTTTTCCTCGATCAACAACCTTAGTATCACCGGTAACGATCTGTACTCCTGCTTTCCGTGCGGCTGCTTGCATTGATCGCACGATATACCAGAGAGTCTCCATTGATAGCCCTTCCTCCAAGATAAACCCTGCACTCAGATACAAAGGTCTTGCTCCAGCCATGGCTAAATCATTGACTGTTCCATAAACCGCCATTGAGCCAATATCGCCCCCTGGAAAGATCAAGGGATTAACGACATAGGAATCTGTAGTAAAGGCTAGGCGATCGCCCTTAACTGCGAATACACTGGCATCATGGGAGACATCAGGACGGCCAAAAACGGGTAAAAACATCTGCTCAATAAGCTGATGCATCAGTTTTCCACCCCCTCCGTGGGCTAAAAGTACCTGGGGATATTGTTGAATAGGAATAGGACAAGAGAGGGAAAAATCCGGCGAAGCAGCCATGTTCATAATTATGATAAGAATGCAATTACATAACCTGGAACTGCGACTAATTTCTAAGCGTCTTCTCATGGAGATGTTCCAGTATCAGGTAAATTTGAACTATACCTAAGTTAAATTACCTTACCTTATTACCCTCAATGTTTAGCACATGATGGTTCCTGGGACAAAGATAAGATAGATAGATAAGAAATTCACTTATCCAGTGAAGACTTTACTTGTCATCCTATCCTAGAGTAGACAACTCTACCTAACTGTTTGCCTAAAGGAGATGTATTCACGCTATGGACTTTAAACGTTTTCCTTCCCCCCTGAGATTTCTGGCCGTTATGCTCGCTCCTCTTCTCCTCACTCCAGGGGCGGTTGCCCTAGAATTTCCTGACACCAGTGGAGGGGGCGCTCCCACAGGAGGAAGTGTTGGGGGAGGAGTTAGAGGATCTTCGACTTGTATCATTCCTCAAAATGGACTCTCCTTAATGGCTCTAAGACCAATTGAACCCGACAATTATGTGGGTCAAACGGCTAGTGATACCCCCACTATGTTCTTTTATGTGCCCAAAACTGAAGCAGAATTGGCGGAATTTGTTTTAATTGATCGGCAAGGTAATGATGTCTATACGGAGAAATTAGAACTCTCCAAAGATGGAGGTTTAGTCAAGGTAACGATGAGTCTACCTGAAGCAATAGGCGATTCAACCGAATATACCTGGCTATTTGCCCTAATTTGTAATCCTAGCGATCGCACTATTGATGAATCCGTTCAAGGACAGATTCAGCATGTTACCTTAGATCCAACGGTAATGGCCGATTTAGAAGAAGCCCAAGCTCAAGAAGACCTACTCAAACAAGCTGAAGTGCTGGCCGATGCAAAAATTTGGTACGATAGTGTAGCGATCGCTGCTCAATTAAGGGATCTCGATACCCAGCCTTGGGAAAGTCTCTTAAAATCCGTCGGCCTTGATAAGTTAACCCAAACGCCAATGCTTCTCTTAGAAAGAATTACCGGAAATCCTTAGTATCATTAGGTATTGTAGGGTGCAGATTAACAGACAGCTTAACTGAAGACTACTGTAACCCTGGGTTCTATGTGGCAAACAATTAAAGATTGGTTATGGCAACAGCGAGGGGTATGGATCGCCACCCCTTCAGTGGCTCTATTCGTCGTTTTTTTGCGGCTAATGGGCACATTGCAAGGAGGAGAATGG
The DNA here is from genome assembly GCF_017746735.1 of Roseofilum sp. Guam. Classification (NCBI taxonomy): domain Bacteria; kingdom Bacillati; phylum Cyanobacteriota; class Cyanophyceae; order Desertifilales; family Desertifilaceae; genus Roseofilum; species Roseofilum sp. Guam. The sequence continues at coordinate 65,226 of NZ_JAGHZN010000042.1, forward strand.
GCCCTATTCGATCTGTATATGCGTTGGCGGCCTCTAGAACCTAGCGATGAGCGCATTGTTATTGTCGGTATTAATGAAGCAGATGTACAAGAGATCGGCCAAGCCATTATTCCGGATCGGATTTATGCCGATCTGCTCCAGAAGCTAATTGCCATGGAACCTAGGGCTATTGGTTTGGATATTTATCGGGATTTACCCGTTGAACCTGGCCATAAAGCCCTAGTCGATATTTTTGAGAATACCGGTTATTTGATCGGGATTCAAAAGGCTGTAGGAGATGAGGATCGCGATCTCGTTGATCCACCTCCAGCCCTAAAAGCCAAAAATCAGGTGGGAGCCAACGATTTATTGCCCGATGCTGATAGTAAGGTGCGTCGTGCTCTAGTGTCTCTCGATACTCCAGAAGGGGAAACGATTTATGCTTTGCCTCTTTATCTAGCCTTGCTCTATCTCAAACCAGAAGGGGTTTCTCCTGAAACTGTGGCTAACCGGACATGGCGGTTAGGGAAAACCATCTTTTCTCCCCTGGAACCGAATGTGGGTGCATATTTAGGTGAAGCGGAGGGGGGATATCAATTAATGCTTAATTATCACGGCCCCAGTGAGTCTTTTGAGACAGTTTCCCTGATGGATGTTCTAGAAGATAGAGTACCCGAAGATTGGGCAAGCGATCGCATTGTTTTAATTGGTGCAGTGGGAGAGTCCTTTCAAGACATCTTTCCCACACCCTATACCCTTACTCCCTCTCAACGGATGGCAGGAGTGGAAATTCACGCCAATATTACCAGTTTGATCCTGAGTTCAGCCTTAGAAGGACGACCCCTGATTAAAAGTTGGAATGAGATCGGGGAGAACCTGTGGATTCTATTCTGGGGCTGGGTCGGAGCCGTTTTAACCTGGAGATTACGCCACAGTGCAAGCCTGAACTCATCAACCATCCGTAAGGCGATCGCCCCTATTGCCACTATACCCTTGTTAATCGCCACCACCTATGGAGCCTTTTTAATCGGATGGTGGTTACCTATACTGCCCCCCATGATGAGTTTAGTTGGCTCCTTTGTTGCTATTACTACCTATATTGCCCGTAGTGCCGGAGATATCCGTAAAACCTTTGGCCGTTATCTGAGTCAGGAAATTGTTTCTACCTTATTAGAGCATCCAGAAGGCTTAAAGTTAGGTGGTGAACGACGCAAAATTACGATTCTCACCTCCGATCTACGGGGGTTTACGGCTCTGTCTGAGCGCCTCTCTCCAGAGGAAGTGATTAAAATCCTCAATTTTTATCTGGGCTATATGGCTGATGTGATTACTGAATATCAGGGGACTATTGATGAGTTTATGGGGGATGGGATTTTAGTCCTATTTGGCGCTCCCATTCCCCGTGAAGATGACCCTCAAAGAGCAATAGCTTGTGCTGTCGCCATGCAACTGGCCATGAAACAGGTTAATGTACAGATGAAAAAATGGGGACTATCTTCCCTAGAAATGGGAGTTGGCATTAATACGGGTGAGGTGGTAGTCGGTAATATTGGTTCTGAGAAACGGACCAAATATGGCGTAGTCGGCTCTCAAGTGAATTTAACCTATCGTATTGAATCCTATACCACGGCTGGCCAGGTTTTAGTATCTGAATCTACCTTAGTCGAGGCTGGCCCAGAGGTTAAAATCAATGGCGAGAAACAAGTAACCCCCAAGGGAGTAAAAACTCCGATTACTATCTATGATATAGGCGGTATTGGTGGCCCCTATCAGCTTGATTTACCTAAAGAAGAAGAGAATTTCTTTCGCTTATCCCAAGCCCTTCCCCTTCAGTATGCAGTGTTAGAAGGTAAAAATATTAGCGATCGGGTCAATCAGGGCCAGTTGATTGCCCTCTCGGAAAAAGGCGCAACCATTCTTGTAACTCCAGAGTTGGCCAATCAAATTCCCTCCGGGTTAACCAACTTGAAAATTAATTTCTTTAAGGATGAGCAACCAGAAAACCGTGAAGATGTTTATGCCAAAGTGCTAGATAACCATAGGTCTAAGGATCAATTCTCCATCCGATTTACGTCCAAACCCCCTCCTGTCGAAGCCAAGTTAAAGCACTTATACGAGGCGATCTCTAAAAGCGCTTAAGTGACCTGCCACAGACAGCTCTTAAACTGTCACACACCCTAGAAACAACTTACGGATGTCCCTCAACTGAGGAAGTACTGGAGAACAGAACGTCTCTCTTGTACACTGCTTAAATTAAGTCTAACCAGTCGCAAAACTTATGAAAAAATCACTGCTCTCTCGTTTCGCTGCTATTGCTACCACTACTGTAGTTGGGATAACCACTTGGGTATCTACTGCTCGTGCCTTTTTCGATCATAGCGAAGTTCAACAAGATAGTTTTATCGCGATCGCTGCACCACGAGGTACAACTGCCCACCAATTGCTCATTCTGGAACAAAAATCCAACTCCCGTCAATGTTGGAGTGAAAGTGGCCAAAGTCCCACCATTGTTAATCCTCTTTTACTCAATTTTGACTTTACCGGTATTTGTGGTCGAAGTACCGATAGTAATGGATTTTCCATCCGAGTTGACAATCAAGATCTTGCTCTCCAGTACAGCCTGAGAATTGTCAATCGTAATAATGATTTAGTCTTAGTTGGATCATCCAATACTCCAGGAGGACCAGAAATAGAAATTGGTCGAGCCTATGGTGCAACTTCTGATTTTGCCAAAATTTATCTTAACCCTGGTTGGCGGTTTGCGAAACGCTCCTATCAAGGTCAAACCCTGGGCCATGTTTACCTTCTCAATGATCAACAATTGAGTTCCTTGATTGGGACATCCCCCAACCCAGTTGATCCTAATCCAGTTGATCCCAATCCTATTGATCCTAATCCTCCCGCACCTACTACTCCAAGCTTTAAAGATATTGCTAATGATATTTATGCTAGCGAAATTAATGAAGCAGTCGATATCGGTTTTATTTCTGGTTTTGCTGAGGATAGTACCTTCCGTCCCCAAAACCCCCTCACACGCGAACAATTAGTATCTATGGTTTTAGAATCCCTCAAAACCATTCCCGGCACTAATATCAATATTCCTACCAGTATTTCCACTACCCCCTATCCTGATGTCACTTCCTCTCGATGGAGTGCCGCCAAAATTCAATGGGCAAAAGACAACAATATTGTTAGTGGCTACACAGATGGTACATTCAAGCCAGCTCAATCAGTCACCCGTGCAGAATTAATGGCTGTTCAACGTCGTGCAGCCGAGTTCGCCCGTAAAACGAGTGGCTTAAATCCTGAACTTCAAGCCAAACAAGATCCGCGATCATTCAGTGACGTTGATAATCATTGGGCATCTGATTTGATTACCCAAATGTCTACCTATTGCTCTGTGGCTTCCCCCTTAAATGAATCGGGTAATCAGTTTATGCCCAACGATAACGCTCGCCGAAATTATGCAGCAGCCGCCACCCTAAGGATGCTCAATTGTGTGAAATCGGATATTCCTACCGCTTCTGCTCAGTAACCTTCGTAGTTCAAAGATGGTTGACATGATGGAGGAGGGGGCAGAACAAGCCTCCTCCTTTTTTACGCCACTTCGACTAACTATTTCGACAACCATGACGAAGCATTCTTCACTCATCCTCTCATTGCCTAATCTCCTCACTCACGCACTAGAGCGATCTTAATTAGTCTAGGTTTTAGCAGGGTAGGACAGTTTCTCCCAGAACTGACTAAGTATTTGGACTTATTTCAATTTAAGGAGACACCGAAATACCCTGAGCGATTTTTATAAATCCCAAAAACCTCAAATCTTGTCAAGTCTTACCCTACATAGGTTGTAGCGTTTGGGGTCAAAAGGATTTGAAGTTT